>JBEDJE010000329.1:0-2774 GCA_041172985.1 Actinomycetota bacterium | reverse complement strand
CCCGTAATCGTTATTGCCGTACCACCAGCAGCCGAACCCGACGTCGGGTTCACAGATGTAACTGTCGGCGAAGCAGCAGGGTTAACAACCGTATACGCGACAGCTTGCGATATGCCAGCGTTGTCGTTTGCCTCATCAAAGTTGTTCACCCACAACGAGATCATGTAGGTGCGCCCATTAACGATCGGAGTGGAGAACTGCCCTGTTTGCGGGTCGTAAATGTTATTGAGTTGGATAGAACCAGAAGTTCTAAAAGTGAAGTTTGTTTGATCTGTCCATTCAAAATTGGCAACGCGGCCGCTGCCATTCAACCAAGAACATGCATAGCCCATAGAATAATAGTCGTTGCTAATACAGTTCGTTTCAACCCAAGCTTGATCAATAAATGTTGGGGTCTGTGCATACGGATCTGGGATTCCACCCTGATCGTCTTGTAACTGAATGATCTTTATGTAGCCTTTCTCAATCGGGGTTGAGCCGCTCGAAGCAATGTTCCAGTTGAGCGTGAAACTGTTGTTGCCAGGAATGACATGCCGCGGGCGTCCTGTGGATATGGACCAAACCATCCATCAAAAGGCATCACTCCGGTAAACCGCAGCACCACTTTGCCGTCTAGCAAGGCTGGGCCATAGCCAGTTGGCTGACGTTGGATGTAGGCACGTCCGGACGTCTGACCCATCGATTGCGGGGGGATCAATGCCGAATTCGAGTCCTGTTCGTCTTGAGCCAAGAGGGATAAATCCGTCGCGCCAGTGGTCCTAGCTCGAGGAAAATCGAAGTAAACCATGCAACCGTATTTCGTTGGCGTGACTGCCGTGACGACGGGTGCCGAGATGTAGTAAGGGTAAACCTCAATTGATGTACTGGCGGTTCCGTAACCAGTCCCATTCCCAGCCTTCAATGTGAAATACACACTTGCTCGCGGGTTCTGAGTGCGAAAGGATGCGAGGCCACCATAACCGGAGCACACTTCTGCAAATGTCAGCACAATAGGGCTCACGGTGCTGCTCTTGTCGATGTCACCTGAACAAGCTGAGATGCGGTATCTGTCGGCTGGGTCACCGCCTACTGGGGGGTTGAAATACACCGATACCGTTTCTGCCACCTCGTCAATCACAATGTCAGCGATCTCTGGCTGATTCGGCGCAGCAGCCGACACTGATCCCGATGGAATTTGAGCAACCGCCACTGCGGCTACACCGACAATCGAGGCCACAAATACTTTGGCCAATTTGCGAACAACATTCTGAACTCTTGTCATTTCGGATCCTTGGTCACATCAAGGCTGTCATCAACGATGACAGCATTACTGCTAACAGCATAGACGGGTTGCTCCGCCCGTCAAAGATCGAACTTAAAGGTTTTTTAATATTGCAATTCGGTATATCAGAGCGGATTTTGACTCCCCTGCTATCGCTATTGTCATGGTCGTGACAGATCAACGGACCAATTTGAGCAAAAGTGATTTTGTTCGGGTCGCGTTGGAGTTTGTGGAATCCCATGACATCTCCGAACTCACAATTCGGGCCATCGGTAAAGAACTCGGCGTTGATGCCACTGCCCTGTACCGGCACTTCCCAAAGAAGGAAAGCCTGCTGGATGCCATGCTTGACGCCGTGCTCGCCGAAGTGGGCGACTTGCCCGATCCTGTGGGCGCCTCCCCCAAAGACTGTGTGATCGCGATTCTCAGCAATGTCCGCCAAGTCTTTCGCCAACACGCTCACTTGTCGGCCGTCTATGTGTCAGCGACTGGCGACTTCCCCTCTGGCCTCATTCTCACTCGTCGCATCAGTACTCATCTTGTCGCTATGGGGCTCACGGGCGACAACGTGGTGCGTACGTATCAAATGCTCGAGGGGTACACCCTTGGCACGAGCGTCTTTGATTCGGGTGGCTCCCCCGACACCTGGACAATCCGGCAAACCCGTTACCGCTATGTCAACATGCCCCAGTTTGATGCGGTTGCCACCGACCCCGACCACGTTCGAAAAATTGCCGACGACGGGTTCATTCGTGCCATCAACATCATCATTGATGACGCGTTGTCTCAGCCGACGCAATGATCAGTGTGGCTGAAGACGCTTAAACGCGTCAGCGATTTCTTTCTCGGCCGCTTGGCGACCTTCCCATCCGCGAACGGTGGTTTCTTTGTTCGGTTCAAGCAACTTGTAGGTCTCGAAAAAATTTCCAACTTCGTCAAGCATGTGCTCGGGTAAGTCTTCAATGTCGACATAGTTCTTGAACCGCGGATCATGCGACGGCACACACAAAACCTTGGCATCGCCGCCAGCTTCGTCTTCCATCCAAAATACTGCGACTGGTCGAACATACACATGACAGCCCGGGAACGTCGGTTGACCTAACCACACCAATGCATCAAGTGGGTCACCGTCTTCGCCCAAAGTGTTGGGAAAGAATCCGTAGTCGAGCGGATACTGCGTTGCTGTAAACAATGTACGGTCGAGCCAAATAGCCCCAGTTTCATGATCCATTTCGTATTTGTTGCGAGACCCTTGCGGAATCTCCACAATCATTTCAACTTCCATGATCAGGCTGGACCCGAGAACATACCCTCTTGTGTGCGAGCAGCACGAGTGGTGTCGTTGTCTTCACCTTCGTAACGCGCGATTTCGTTACGACCAACAACATGCCAGTGCACTTCGTCGGGACCATCAGCCAAACGCAACGTGCGCTGACTGGCGTACATGCGAGACAATGGCGTCCACTGCGACACACCAGTTGCTCCGAACACCTGAATTGCTTCGTCGATGATT
>JBEDJE010000328.1:0-4015 GCA_041172985.1 Actinomycetota bacterium | reverse complement strand
TGCCGCCGGCGATCAGTTGTCGCGTACACGAGCTGGTCGGCGAATCACGGTGATCTTGAGTGATTGTCGAGCAACCGTTGAAGGTGACGTGCAGGCTGCGGCTCGGGCGCTTGATGAGGTGGTCATTTTGGCGCCACTAGGCGATGACGCTGAGGCTCGAGTGTTGGCTTCGCAAGTTGGCGCGCGCATTGCGTGTATTGATGGACCAAGCGATATTCCATCGGCACTGCAGACCGTTCTCGGCGACTGAAGTAAACGTTTAGCGGCAGGCGGGGTCGTTCGTTGGCAAGATACCGACGCTGTTTGACTCGACGTACACCGGAACCAAAGTGGTTGATGTTGTACTTGTCGTTGTAGTTGTCCGCGGAGCTTTGGTTGTTGGTGGAGCAGTCTCACCAACAAACGTGCTTGGCGGAGCAGTCGCAACAGTTGTTGCGGTCGCGATAGTCGTTGCCGGGGCGGCAGTGGTGGTCACTACCTCAAAGATTTGCTCAGGTGCATCAACCAAACGTGCTCGTCCTTGGAACACTGCCAAGACGGCTTTCATGTTGTCGGTCTTAATGCGTGGTTCGATCACTGAAAGTTCGCCGACCATTTTTCCGGCGCCTTCAACTTGGTACGTCTTCATGGTTGAAGTATCAAGGTTCTTCATGGCACTCGCTAGTTCGAGCAATTTGCCTGCGGTGAGATTCGCATCAAGAATCACGTATTTCAGAGCAGCGTCGATCAGGTCTTTGGCAATCGTTGGATTGCCCGCTGACTTGTCAAGGGCCTTTTGAATTGCTCGCCGCAAAAAGTCTTGCTGACGTGAAATGCGTCCACGATCGGCTGCAGGATCTTCAATCCACTTTTTGGTCTTGGCGTCGTAGTAGCGGAAGTGGCGTGAGCGCACGTAGGCCAAGCCCTCTTCGCCGTCAAATGTATGACAACCGGGAGCTTCGATCAGCAAGTTGGTGTTCTTGTCGCGAACAGGTGTCGCGAACGGAACACGTACGCCGCCGACAGCATCAACGATTTCTTTGAACGCGCAGAAATCGATGTTGACGTAGTGGTCAATCAAAATTCCGAAGTTGTCAAAGATGGTGACGATGAGCGGATTTGGGTCGTCACGATTGAAAGCACTGTTGATACGACCTTGAGTCTTCTTGCCATTGATCCGAACCCAGAGGTCACGTGGAAACGACAACACCGCTGCGGCGTTGGTCTTGGGATCAAGTCGTAAAATCATGAGGGTGTCGGCGCGTTCGCCTAAACCATTTCGATTTCCGAAAGCCGCGGCATAGGGAGAGTCGGGATCGATACACGCACCATTGTCGGTGCCAGTGATCAAGAAGTTCTTCGCCGTGAGATCAACGGCGATCGCCGGATCGGTCACTGATGGCTGACCCGTCGCTGGGTCAATTGGTGTCGTGGAGGTGGGCAACGTGAGCTTTGGTCCACCTTGGGCGCCGAGGATCGACACAACTTTGCGATCGTTGGCTTTTTCGTTGCCGTAATAGACGGTGATCGCGGTTCCGAAACAAGCAACAGCCAACAATGTGTTGAAAGTAAGGACAAGACGTTGAGGCCAGGTGCGGCGGCGCTTGTGTAACGGTCCAACGGTCAACCGAGGAAGGCCCGTCAGGGTGTCATCCCCTTGATGGGTTTCGGTGCCTGGTGACTGTTCGCCAGGTTCTACAGAGTCCGTCACAGAAGAAACAAACTACCCGTCTTGAGAGCCCGTTGTCTTTCAGGAAGCGGGTTCGGGCGGTGCGAGAACCGCTGAGACCCGGCATCGCTCAGGTCGCCACGACCCAATTCAAAAGCTGCCAGAACGCTCTCGCTCGCTGAAATGGTTGCCTCGGTGACGGCGGTCTTTTGCGAGGTTTTGGCGTCGGTTTTGGCGCGACGAACCTGGCTCAAGATCTCGCCAATTGGGTCGAGGATGGCGCTATCACCGATAGGGCCAAGTTCGGACTCGGTTGGCCAAGACGTGGTGTGCACCGAGCCAGACTGCCACCAACGCCACACCGTCTCGGTCGTAAATGGCATGAATGGAGCCAAGAGGCGTTGCAGCGCCGACAAGGCAAGCCGTAAGGCACTGATTGCAGAACCTGATGCATCGGGTCCTTGGCTGTTGTAGACGCGTCCTTTGACAAGCTCGACGTAGTCATCGCAGAACCACCAAAACATTGCTTCGGTTCGTTCGAGCGCTCGGGCGTAGTCGTATTGGTCGAAGGCGACAGTTGCCTCGCGAACCGTTTCGCCAACGCGTGCCAACATCGCAAGATCAACAGGATGAGTGGGCTTCGCGTCAACATCGGGTTGCGGGAAAGTCAAAACAAACTTGGTGGCGTTGAGCAACTTGGTCGCCAATTTCTTGCCAACTTTCATCTGGTCTTCGCTAAAGGCAGTATCGATACCAGGGCGAGCCGAGGCAGCCCAATAGCGAACCGCATCTGAACCAAACTTTTCAAACAAGTCAACTGGAGTCACAACGTTGCCCTTTGACTTTGACATCTTCTTACGATCGGGATCGAGAATCCATCCTGACAATGCAGCGTTTTTCCATGGCAACGAATCGTGTTCGAAGTTTGAACGTACGACAGTGCTGAACAACCACGTACGAATGATGTCGTGTGCCTGCGGACGCAAGTCCATCGGGAAGATGCGCCCAAATAAATCGGCATCGTCTTCCCATTTGCCGGCGATCTGAGGCGACAAAGAAGAAGTGGCCCACGTGTCCATGACATCGGGGTCACCGATGAAACCGTTGGGTTGATTGCGTTGATCGGCGGTATATCCGAGTGGCACATCTGTTGATGGGTCAATAGGCAAACGGTCCTCTGATGGCACGATGGGTGAATCATGAACTGTTTCACCCTCGGCATCGATTGGATACCACACAGGTACTGGCACACCAAAGTAACGCTGACGACTAATGAGCCAGTCGCCATTGAGTCCTTCGACCCAGTTTGAATAACGATGACGCATGTGATCGGGGTGCCAGACCAAATTCTCGCCACGGTTTAAGAATGCACCGCGTAGATCGGTGTCGCGGCCGCCATTGCGGATATACCACTGGCGACTCGTCACAATTTCAAGGGGCCGATCGCCCTTTTCAAAAAACTTAACGGGATGCATGATCGCGCGAGGTTCGCCGAGCATTGCGCCACATTCACGCAACATCTCAACAACTTTGGTCTGTGCTTGATTGATGAAGAGTCCAGCAATCTGCTCATACGCAGCAATACCAGTCGCCGAATCAAGACCAGCCGGCGGAGTAGTGATGATGCGACCATCGCGACCGATGATGGCACGCGTTGGCAAGTTGAGTTCGCGCCACCAAATGACGTCGGTGAGATCGCCGAACGTACAAATCATGGCAATGCCAGTGCCCTTGTCGATTTGGGCGAGTGGGTGAGCAAGAACGGGGACTTCGACGCCGTACAAAGGTGTGCGGACTGTTTTGCCAAAGAGTGGTTTGTATCGATCGTCATCGGGGTGAGCAACGAGTGCAACGCATGCGGCTAACAAAACTGGGCGAGTGGTGTCGATGACTACATCGCCCTGGCCATCGCTTCGAGCAAAAGCCACGTTGTGATACGCACCTGGACGCTCTCGATCTTCAAGTTCGGCTTGTGCAACCGCAGTTTTGAAATCGACATCCCAAAGTGTTGGAGCTTCTTGTGTATAGGCCTCACCACGCGCCAAGTTGCGTAAGAACGCGCGCTGGCTGGCTCGGCGACTGCGGTCTTCAATTGTTGTGTAGAGATAATCCCAATCAACTGACAACCCAAGTCGACGGAAGAGATCTTCGAAGATTTTTTCATCTTCGTGCGTGAGTTCTTCACACAACTCAATGAAGTTGGGGCGTGAGATTGCAATGGGTTGATGATCTTTGGGCGGGTCACCGCGAAATGGGGGAGTGAAACCAGGTTGATAGGCAACGTTCGGATCGCACCGCACACCAAAAAAGTTTTGCACGCGACGTTCGGTCGGCAAACCGTTGTCATCCCAACCCATCGGATAGAAA
>JBEDJE010000327.1:0-4269 GCA_041172985.1 Actinomycetota bacterium | reverse complement strand
GGAACGCGAAAAAGAAATCGTTCTGGCGAAGGTCCCCGACATCACCGAGAACTTGGCCGATCAGGTCGCGCGCATCGTGCGCAGTATCCGCCAACTCGATTTGAAGAAGGCACCCAGCGTCAGCGAAACCCTCGATTGGGCTCGCACCATGATGTTGTTGAACATCGATTCAATCGATGCTCAGACTGCCAAAGAGACCCTGCACGTTCTTCTCAAGTATCAGTCCGATATCGCAAAAGCTGCCAAAGAACTTTCTGTCGGCTTGACCTGACCAGAACGGTTGTCTGTCGCTCATGCTTGATCTTCTTTCTGGCTTCGTTCAGGAACTTCGCAACGCCGGTTTGCCGGTTTCGTTGACGGAGAACCTTGACGCCATGGAAGCGGTTCGGCACATTCCGCTTGAAGATCGAGACGCGTTCAAGTACGCGCTCGGAGCAACGATGGTCAAGAACAGCGCCCACTGGCGTTCGTTCGAGACTGTTTTTGAGGTGTATTTCTCAATGCGCGGGCCCGAGTACAAAATCGGTGAAGGTACCGAAGATGAACTCGAGCAAATGTGGCGCGAGATGCAAGAGCAGATGCAGCAACAGCAAGGCGAAGGCAAAGGCTCGTCTGGGGGAATGGACAGTCTGACTCCTGAAGAAATCGCTCAGATGTTGATGAAGGCGTTAATGAATGGCGATCAAGGTCTCATGCGTGCATTGGCCAAGCAATCGGTTCAACGTTTCGCTGGCATGGAGCCAGGACGTCCTGTGGGCGGCACGTATTACTTGTACCGCACCTTGCGCAATCTCGACCTCGACAACATGTTGCAAAAACTTATGGAGGCAAGCAAGCAAGAAGTCGGTGGTGAACTGACCGCACTTGAAGAGCGCCTCGAAAAAGATGAGTACGAAAGCCGTATTGATCAATTCAAAAAAGAGATTGAAGCCGAAATTCGACGACGCCTAGTAGCCGATCGTGGTGCAGAGGCGATGGCCAAGACGCTCCGCAAGCCCTTGCCAGAAGATGTTGAGTTCATGCACGCCAGTCGTGATGAAATGCAGGCCTTAAAGAAGTCGTTGTATCCGCTGACGCGCAAGTTGGCGGCTCGTCTTGCTCGTAAGCGTCGTCATGGTCGCAAGGGACCACTTGATTTCCGCAATACGGTTCGTCATTCACTTTCATACGGTGGCACTCCAGCCGAACCAAAGTTCAAGCAGCCCCGACCATCAAAGCCCGAACTCATGGTTGTCGCCGATATTTCTGGAAGCGTCGCCGCGTTTGCCCGCTTCACATTGATGTTGGTCTACGCGATTCAGGGTCAATTCTCTAAAGTGCGATCTTTCGTTTTCATTGACGGAATTGACGAAGTAACCGAGTTCTTTAAGGGCACTGATGACATCAGCGAAGCCATCCACCGGGTCAACACCGAGGCCGACGTGGTGTGGGTTGATGGTCATAGCGACTACGGCCATGCCTTTGAAGTCTTCTGGGACAAATATGGCAAGGACGTTGGCCCGAAGACAACTGTGTTGTTCTTAGGTGATGCGCGCAATAACTATCACGCATCACAAGCTTGGGTCATTAAAGAGATCCGTTCAAAGGCGCGTCAGGTAAGTCGTACTGGAACACTGGCGACTCAATCGTCGGTGAATACGCCGCTCATACCGACGGGGCATATGAATGCCGCAATTTACGTCAGCTCGAAGCATTCGTTGAAAAGCTGGTCTAGTCCGGCATGACGCGTCTCATTTTTGTTCGCCACGGCGAATCTCAAGTCACGGTGAACCGTGTTGTCGGTGGTCCACGTTCGTGCGTAGGCCTCTCTGAGCTAGGTCGTCGTCAAGCTGTGAACTTGCGTGATCGTTGGACACAGACGTCGGAGTTCACGCCTGATCTCGTGATTTCGAGTGCCTACCCACGAGCCAAAGAGACCGCCGAGATTGTTTTGCCGGCGTTTGCTGGGCGCTCAATTGAAGTGATTCCCGAATTCGGCGAGCATGACCCAGGTCCGCAGTGCGACGGTTTGAAGTACACCGAATTCACCGAACGATTTGGTGATCCCGATTGGGAGAACGATCCGTACGGAGTGACTTTTCCTGGCGGAGAAACAATTGCCGAATTCCAGATTCGTATCGGAGTAGCGACTCGTGCGCTGATTGAACGAGTGGGTAGCGGGACCGCAATCGTTTTTTGTCATGGTGGTGTGGTGGACACTGTATTGCGTCAATCTTTGCGTACGTCGGGTACGGGAATCTTCGAAATTCATACGAAGAACACGTCAATCACCGAATTCGTGATTGTGCGCCCAGGCCGTTCGCGTCTTGTGCGTTATAACGATGCTGCGCACACGGCTGATTTGCCGGCATCAACCAATCGTCCCGAAGATTTCTGATACAAAGATCATCCATGAGTGATTCGCGGCGCCCCGATGTCATTGTGGTTGGCGCTGGATCAGCAGGTTGCGTGTTGGCCGATCGACTGTCGAGTCGTGGTTTGTCAATACTTGTGCTCGAAGCGGGGCCCGATATTGCTGTAGGTGAAACTCCTGCTGGTATCGACGGTCATTCTTTCTTCGCAGCACTTGAAGAACCAGGTCGTCGTTGGCCCGATCTCTTAGCCCAACGTGTTGTCGGACAAGAACGCCGTGAATACGGTCGTGGCCGCGGAGTCGGTGGTTCGTCGGCAGTCAACGCAATGATCGGATTGTGGGGCGAAGTCGAAGATTACGACTCATGGGAACGTGACTTCGGATGTGTTGGTTGGTCGTGGCGTGATGTCGAACCGTATTTTCGACGAATAGAGATTCCGCTGACTCAAGCTGATGTTGGTGCTTCATCGCGCGTAGGTGCAGCGCTCTTTGAAGCCTGCCGAACCGAAGGGTGGTTGTGGCATCGAGGTCCGTATCCATTGGGTGCTGTCGGTAGCGATGTTGGCCCAGCAATGTTGACGCGAACTCCCGATGGTCATCGAGTATCGGCGGCAGATGTCTATTTGAATCGAGCTCGTCAGCGTTCGCAGGTGCAAGTTGTCTGCGACGTGCTCGTTGATCACATTGCTATTGAGAATGGTCGTGCGGTCGGTGTTGTTCTCGCCGACGGCACTTTGATCGAATCAGCTGAGGTCGTTGTTGCTGCTGGCGCAATTCATTCACCCGCAATTCTGCTTCGTAGCAAAATTGATCGACCTGGGATCGGCCAAGGTTTGCAGGATCATCCATCAGCCCCATTAACGATTGCACTCAAAGAGAATTGTTCAATCGACGAATTGGCAGTGACAACTCTGGCGAGGTTTACATCGGGTTTCGAGCCTGCCGATTTACAGCTTCTTCCGATCAATCATTTGGGCCACGGTAACGATGGCTACGGATTGTTGAGTGTGGCCTTGATGTTGACGCGTTCACGTGGGCAGATCACCTTGTCATCTCATGATCCGCTTGTTGATCCAATTATTGATTTCAATTTGTTGGCCGATGAGCGCGATATCGCGGCGTTAACCGTTGGTGTCGAGGTCGCCCGGCATTTGCTTGATTCACCGGCTTTGCAACGCATTGCGTCAGAAGTGTTTATTGATGATGTCGGAACCCCGTTGTCGGCTTTAGGCAATAGTGCGCACGAGATCGCGGCGTGGTTGAAATCTCGAACGGGCGACTATGTCCATGCCGCTGGAACGTGCGCGATGGGAGACCCCCGGCAAGAACAGACCGTGGTTGACACCTCGGGGCGAGTAATTGGTGTTGAGTCCTTGCGGGTGTGCGATGCTTCGATTTACATTTTCCGGTCATGATGGCCGCTGAACTCATCGCCGATCGCTGGCAAGTCACCACCTAGGGTCTCGTTTCACTGTGCCATACCCCTTGGGCATGGTTGAGGTATGAACTTCCCGAACCAGCCCCGCCGCACCAAAATCCATCTCGCTCAGCTTTCCCTGGCCTCTCCGGACAGCTCTTCAACGTTGATTGATTGCGGCACGTGCGTGATGCGTGAAACTGATACCTGCGCTGATTGCGTCGCGACTCTTCGGGATTCCGTTGGTTGTGAGCATGCACGGCTCGGATGTGTCAATGGCAGAGCGCAACGTTGTCTTTCGCTGGATTGCTCAGCGTATTTTTTCGCATACGCGTGCAGCGACCGCATGCAGTGGAGATTTGCACCGGCGGGCTCTTGCGTTGGGTGCAGATGCAGAGTCGACGGTCGTCTTGCCATACGGTGTGACAATGTCGTCGTTTGCGCCCGAATATGCGGATCGGGACTGGGTTTCGCAGCGATTTGGAGTGCCCGCGCAGTC
>JBEDJE010000326.1:0-2633 GCA_041172985.1 Actinomycetota bacterium | reverse complement strand
TCAGATAACTCGGCGAGCACAGGGGCAAAACGTTCAGGCACCACGGGCGTCAGGCTATGAGGTGGGCTCGGTACTTGGGGTGTTCTTTTGGTCGACATTTTGGCGCGAGCAGCCACAAATTCAGAGACCTAGCCTGATGGCTTGAACACCACCAGAATCGAACGGATGAGCCGATGGCTGAACTAGATACTGAGGCCCTACGCGCGACACAGCCACTCATCAGCGAAATCGCCCAACAAGTTTGTCAAGAATTCAAGCTTGACAGTGTGGTGTGGGGTCTCGTTGGCGGCCCAACAAGTTTGTCAAGAATTCAAGCTTGACAGTGTGGTGTGGGGTCTCGTTGGCGGCCAAGAATTGTTGACATCTGGTTCAGTAGGTTCAATTACCGACCTATCGACTCGCTACCGCATCGCGTCAATGACGAAAAGCTTTACCGCGGCAGCTGTGTTGAGCCTGCGCGACGAGGGCGTTCTGTCTATTGACCTTCCGGTCGACGAGTACGCACCAGAGTTGGAAACAATTTGTCGCACCGAATCCGGAACTCGCGTCACTTTGCGGCATTTGTTATCAATGTCATCTGGCTTAGCAACCGACGATCCTTGGGCCGACCGACATCTTGATGCCACAGCAGAAGAAATGAATGACCTCTACCGACAAGGCGCAAGGTATGCATTCTCCCCAGGTACTCATTTTGAATATTCAAATTTGGGTTTCGCCTTAATTGGTCGGGTTGTCGAACGAGTCACGGGTCGTCGAGTGCGCGACTTCGTCGACGAACGACTGCTGCAACCATTACGAATGTCCGCGACCACATGGGATCCTCCACTCGATCACGCATGGGCCCCACCCACCCGCGTCCAAGATGGCCAGATCATTCCGGACGGGACCGATCCTTTGCGCGACGGCGAGATTGCCCCCATGGGTGGCTTATGGACCACCGTTGACGACTTAGCACGTTGGGTGATGTGGTTAAACGAAGCCAATAGCAACACTGATTCGCAAACTGCCCGACTTAACGTTGCGTCTCGTCGCGACATGCAAGTGATGCATACGTATGCCGGCGTGATAGCCCTCGACGGCGATAAGGCTCCAACCGGATACGGCTACGGACTCATGATGCGCGACGATCCCGATCTCGGAATTGTCAATTCACATTCGGGTGGTCTTCCTGGTTACGGCAGCAACATGCGTTGGGTTGCTGGTCGAGACATTGGCGTGGTGGCAATGTCAAATACGACATATGCACCAATGGCGATCTTCACCCATCGTGTGTTGAAAATGTTGAATGCCACCAAACTCATTCCGGTCGCGAGAACTTCGGTTGCTCCCGTACTGCAGCAACGCTCCGAACAACTTGTTGCGTTGATCAATCAATGGGACACCGACCAAGCCAAAAAGATCTTTGCCGACAACGTTCATTTAGATGAATCATTTGAACGGCGATGTGATGCGGCGCGAAAAATGATTGCTGAAAGTGGTCCAGCTCTGATTCAGGCAATCGTCGCTACGAGCAACACCGAAGCGGTCATTTTCCTGACGAACAGCAAGAAGATAGAGATCCTGATCGGTCCACTTCATTCGGGACCAATTCAGTGGTACGAAGTGAAATAGTACGAATTCACATCATTCTATTTCCAGTGTGATTCGATGACTGCAAGTTGCTTCATTGATTCTGCTGGTCCACCCGAGGTTGGTCGTTCATCACTGTGTGACTCGCCGACCATTGCCGCCAAAGTGCTCGCCGTTGACATGCGTAATGCATCAAGGTCATACCCGCCTTCAAGCATGACTAATCGCCGCCCTGCGGGAACCAATTGCAAAATGCGTTGCATCATGAGTGGGTAATCGGCCGATGACAAACCCATGTCGGTAATTGGGTCATTGCGGTGTGCATCAAAACCTGCCGACACAATGAGCCAGGTGGGTGCGAACTTTTCGCTCATCGGCACAATCAATTGATCAAACGCTGCGAGATACACATCACCAGTTGTTTGTGGCGGCAACGGAATATTCATTGTGTATCCCGCTCCGTCACCAATACCTGTTTCGTCGTACCAACCAGTTCCGGGATACAACGGCCATTGATGTAACGACACGAACAACACGCGAGGATCGTCGTAGAAAATATCTTGGGTTCCATTGCCATGATGCGCATCAAAGTCGACGATCAATACACGCTCACCCGCATCAGCAAGAGCCGCGGCGGCCACGGCGACATTTGAGAATAGACAAAAGCCCATCGTCTCGGATTTAGTGGCATGGTGACCTGGTGGGCGCACTGCACAAAAAGCTGAATCAGCTTGACCCGCTTGCAACGCGCGAATCGCTGTGAGGCCTGCGCCTGCTGCCAACATGGCCGCGGTCCACGATCCAGAAGATGCTCGCGTGTCGGGGTCGAGTCGACCACCACCAGATTGAACGACACTTTCAATGCGATCAACATGAGCTGCAGTATGAACCCGCAGTATTTGCTCGCGTGTCGCAGGTTCTGGCACTAAAGGAATCAGTGCTTCAGAGATTCCGGCTTCACGCGATCCATCAATCACCGCACCCAGTCGTTGGGGTCGCTCTTGATGTTGCGGGCCGTTGAGATGATCAAGATACGCCTCGTGAGTGGCAAAAAGAATACTCAT
>JBEDJE010000325.1:0-2741 GCA_041172985.1 Actinomycetota bacterium | reverse complement strand
CGACAACACATTGAGTAAATGTGTAGTACCGGTTCGTGGCAATCCAACAATAATGATGGGTCGCTCGATCTTGATGTCATGGATTTCAGGGTGACGCCGCAGAAGATCTTGAGTCAACAGACGATTAGCGACATACCGCACGCAACTATTACGCAACGAGAGATTTCCGATTCCGAGGCGATCTGGGTCTTGGGCAACTTCACCGAGCCACATTTCTAAACGACTGACAAAGTCCATTGAACCGAAATCATCTAAACCGGTACGAAGGCTTCCAAAATGCTTGACGACGACATATTGAGTGAAAGACCTTCGCCATAGTCGCGAGCCATCTTTTGAAGGTCACTTAACTGTGGATCACCGAGGTCAGAAATGCGAATCTTCTCAGACATTGTTCCTCCGAGACCCATAGTAATCTACGAGACGTGGGTAATCTTCGGCTCGGACTAGTGGGTTGTGGGGCAATCGCTCAATGGCACGCTCAGGCTTTACAACATGCTTCGCGAACTCAGGTGACCGCCTGTATTGATGTGTCGCAAACCAATGCGCAGAAGTTGGCCGACCTTACTGGTGGGCAACCATGTGCATCAATCGACGAGGCGCTAGCCATTGGCGTTGATGCTCTGGCAATTATGGTTCCTCATCATTTGCACGAAGAGTTAGTCACTCAAGCGCTTGAGGCAGGCGTGCATGTGGCTTTAGAAAAGCCAATGGCCCCGACCCTTGAAGCATGTGAGCGAATTTTGGCCACCGCTGCTCGACATAGCGATCGCGTTTTCATGTTGACCGAGAATGCACAGTACTGGCCCGAGGTTGTCATGGCCCAACAACTGATTGCCGATGGCGCGATCGGAGACATTGTTACTGCTCGTTCATGGCACAACTTCGGTATCACGAAAGAGTTCTATCCATCTGATGACTCGTGGAGATTTCAACAAGCTGCGGCTGGTGGAGGCGTTGCGCTTGATACCGGATCGCATTGGATGCGTCCATTACGCATGATCTTGGGTGAAATTGACGAAGTTGTTGGTGTCACTGGCCGTCTCTGGCAGAAGATGGAAGGCGAATCATTGGTTCGGTCACTGTGCCGATTCCAATCAGGAGTTGTCGCAAGTTTCGATGTCATCTTGGCTACCGGTGCAGTCGGTCTACAGCCGCATTTTCAATTCACTGGCACCAAAGGCGAGATTGTGATTTCGGCACTCGGTGAGGTTCGCCTCTTCGATGGCAAAGACTGGCAAGGCACCGTTGTCGGAAACGGAAATTACATGGACAGTTACCAAGGCGTCTGGAAAGATTTTGAGGCAGCAATTTTGGATGGCACACCACTTGCTGCTGATGCCAGATATTCACTGGGCGAAGTTGCTGCGGCTAACGCGATCATTCGTAGTGCAGAAACAAAGCGATGGGAGAAAGTCTGGTGAACAGCACGACTTTTCATTTCACCGGTGCCAACGTTTTAGTAACCGGAGGATCTAACGGAATCGGACTCGCAATCGCTACTGCTTTTGCAAGTGCTGGCGCCAACGTCACAATCACCGGTACTCGTCAAACTGCAGCCGACTACGACAATGATTTCAGCCAATTCACTTATCGCCAATGCAATATGGGCAACAAGCAAGAGATTGCCGATCTTGCGCAGTCAATACAAAAATTAGATGTCTTGGTCAACAACGCGGGCCAGGTGATGCCCAATGGCGGCGACGAATACAATCCTGATGTTTTTGAGGAGACTTTACAGATCAATATCTCGGCCGCTTTTCGACTGACACAATTACTGAAGCCATTGCTCAGTCAATCTGTTTTGCCCGGTGGTGCATCGGTGATCAATTTGGCATCGCTCGCTTCTTTCTTTGCTGTTGAGTTTGTTCCTGGATACGGCGCAGCAAAAGCCGCTGTCGTACAAATGACAAAAACTTTGGCGGTTCATTACGCCTCGGACAACATTCGGGTGAATGCAGTGGCACCAGGTTTGGTGGCTTCAAATATGACTGCACCGATGTTGGGTTTTGATGCAATGACGAAACCTCATCTTGATCGCACTCCTCTGCGGCGAGTTGGACAACCCGACGAAATTGCACCAGCAGTTCTGTTTCTGGCCTCAGATGCCAGCCGCTTTATCACCGGACATACTCTTGTCGCCGACGGTGGTTTTTCAGCGAAAGGTTAAAAATATGAAACAAGCACTTCGAGAAGTAACAGCCGAAGAAATTGAAACCTTTTGGCGCGACGGCATTGTGTGCCTGCGCAAGATTCTTGACCCACAGTTGCTACACGATATGGAAGAACCCGTAGCGCAGCTTGTTGGCACGTCAGGCGTTGCTGATCTTTCTGCTATGGGAGACGCAATTGCAGCAAGTGGGCAAGATGTGCAACGGGGTGATGTGCCGACAACTGGCCGAGGAAGATTTTTTGCTGGTGTTGATCATTGGCTCGAGCATCAGAGCTTTCGGGATTTCTCATGTCATTCGATACTGCCTTCGATTGCCGGACAAATAATGCAGTCGAGTCGTATCCATTTGTGGGAAGACAGCGTGCTGTACAAAGAGCCCGGAACCATTGAGCGCACAGCTTGGCACCAAGACATGGGTTATTTCCATTGTGAGGGCGACAAGGTGTGCACAATGTGGTGCCCGCTTGATTCGGTAACTCTTGATTCTGGGTCAGTGCGCTTTGTGGTGGGTTCACATCGTTGGCCCGATCTGTATCAACCCAATCTGTTTGTTTCTTCAATGGTGATTCCT
>JBEDJE010000324.1:0-2739 GCA_041172985.1 Actinomycetota bacterium | reverse complement strand
CAACATGTTCGCAAAGCAGCTCACGGCGGACCCAACTTCATTATCGCTGGTCGTTATGAAGACGAATTGAAACGCACTCCAGAAGGGTGGCGAATCAGTTTCCGTCGACTCGTGGTGATGTGGACTGACGGCAACCCAGCGGTTTCTCGAGGTTGAGTTTTAATGCTCGATGTATTTGCCGAGCAATTGCTCGACGCGCATTGATGCAGGAATCCGATCAACACCAATAACTCGGTCAAGTTGCTCGTGGAAATTCCAGATTCGACGCTCTTGATAGTTGGTGGGCATACCGCGCATCGCAGGTGACTCAAGCGACTTTTGCATTGGTGCCATATTCCAGAAGTCTTCTTCCATGATGACTTTGAAATTGTCCAACCTCGTTTGCCAGTTGGCGGGTAAGCCATCTTTGGGGTCGAAATCAATGGGGGCGTAATGAGTCCAATCGATTCGGGTGGTGTGTTTATCAATGGGCCAGAAAGTAATGAATGGGAAACCATAGGCGGCGATCGGCGTGATGAGATTGGGGAATATTCCGTAAGCCGAACTCGTGCAACGAACCATGTCGTTCACAGTTTCTAAATCGGTAAAGCCGGGAATGACAACATGTTTGTAGTCGTCCCAGTTGGTCATGCCGAGCGCTGAGTAAGAAGTTTTCGAAAATGGTGTCACCATACGTGAACATCCGTTGGGGAGAAGCCCCATAGTTGCTCCACGGTTGTCGAGCAGACTCTCGCCATTGCGACTATGGATATGTCTGAAGTGGTACACCTCAAGGAAGGCCTCAGCAGTGACTTTCCAGTTGCACGGAACGATTTCGCTTTGTTTGGCGACCGTGCGCAATGTCGCACCTTGAAACTCCGACATTTCATCGGCGATTTTTCCGATGTGGTCTTTGAATGCCATTGCGTCAGGGTCTTGGTTGACGAAAATCCAGTTGTCCCAAATTTCACAAGAGATTGACGGAAGGCATCGTTCGGTCTTGTCGAGATCGACAAAGTCGCGTTCGTCCGGAACCGAAACTAACTGTCCACTGTCAATGTCGTAAGACCACGAGTGATATTGGCAACGCAGAAGTTTGGATGTTCCAGTGGCTTCACGTACAACTGGTGCACCGCGATGTTGGCAGGTGTTGTAGAACGCGCGAACTTGTAAGTCTTTGCCACGTATGAGGACTATTGGCACGCCTAAATCGTCAAAAGTGAAGAAGTCGCCGACATTGGGAATATCTTCGGCCCGGCCAGCCAAGACCCATGATTTTGGCCATAGATACTTTTGTTCAAGGTCCCAAAACTCATCAGAGGTAAACCGCTCAACCGGGATGTCATGGAATTTCGGGAATCCATCGGGTGGAGCAGTTCGGTCGAACTCATACTGCATTTCTGCGGTGAGGCGGGCGACAAGTTCGGGGGTCATAGCGGTATGGGCCTTGTCAGAATTCGCTGAGCAGGTCGCCAGATTGCAAGTCGTGGGCAGCAGCAAAAACGCGAGTAATCATGGCGTGCAACAAAGCCCGACCGCGATCGTTGCCAGGATCAATATCGCTCACTGCAACTTGCGACCAAGCCTGATGCAATAAGCAGTAGCGGTAGTCGCGCCAGCAGCGGTCCCATGAATAGTTGGCGACTCCAGCGGCGATCAATCCGTCGTAATAACGACGTACCAACGTCTTTTCCCATTCACGTCGATTTTCGATGGTGACGGATTGGCCAAGGAAGTTAGCGACATCCCACATGCCGACATGACGGGCACTCAATTGGAAGTCGAGAACTGTCACAACTCCTTCGCCCGCAGAACCACCAAACAAGAAGTTGTCGGCTCGAAAGTCGGTATGCGAGAACGTCGCATTGCCCTGTTCGACCCACCAGTCGACCATGTCGGGATACTTGGGAGTGAGTTCGCGCATCCATTGCATCGTGTCGGCTTCAACATGCGGTGACCACGTTGCAATAAATGATTCAAGTTTTGGTTCAGCCATTTCGCGAGCAGCGCGATACAACGGATTGTTCATAGGCGGGAGCCACGAAAGCGACCACAACAATTCGTTATCCCAAAAATGACTGTGCAATTTCACGGCTTGATCGAGAATCGCTGCGCTGTCATCAAAGTTTGCACCAGCAACTTGATCAACCATTCGGGGGTTAGTGATTTCTTCTAAGAGAACGATGTACGGAGCACCTGCTGGGTCGACGTCGGTGTAATAGCAATACGGAACTCGCAGGCGTTCATAGAAACCCATGGCCTGAGACATGAAAACATTGCCCGGAGCAGTCGCTTGACATTTGGCGATCATGCTCGCAGGTTGCGGGCCAGAAGAATTTGCGGCGTAACTCAGATGCAAGCGAGTGACTTCGCCTAGTAAGCCAACACCTTCGCCTAAACGCTCGGCCCTCACACTGGTGATCGTTGCGACTGAACCGCACATCATCCACCAGATGGAAAAGGCGGAGCCGACCAAGACATTTATCGGCGCCCCCGGCGCAGACGGCAACTGCGCGTGCAATATCTGCCCCTATATGGCGCTCAATACGATGGAGAAACTCTACCTCGCTTTGCGTGATTTGGCGCCGCAGATCGCGCTTGATGAAACAGTGCGCTTGGGCGCAAAGAAGAGTCTTGACCGAATGTTGGAGATGGCGAGCGGAACCGTTGGTAAAGGTGACCTCGGTCGGGCTTGATTACGCGATGGCGAGGCACGTCAAATATATACTCGCCTTCACCGTCATATCGATATAATACAGC
>JBEDJE010000323.1:0-4221 GCA_041172985.1 Actinomycetota bacterium | reverse complement strand
AGATTATTACTATCTCGACCAAGGTGAATACACCTTGGTCAGTATCGATAAAGAAACATGCCAGATGATCAAGTGCATCTACCGAAATGCATTGTGTGGAGGTGGCAACTACGCATGTCGTTACGGCAAAGTGAATGTTGAAGATGCGTTAGCTGTTTCTTCTGACACATTCTTTTACAAAATCGGTGAAGAAATTTTCTCCGAACGCGGTGGTCAGCCGATTTTGCAAGAAGAAGTTCGCAAGTTCGGTTTCGGTAGTTCGACAGGTATTGACTTGCCGTTTGAATCGGCTGGTCGAGTGCCAGATAAAGAAAGCAAAAAGAAGCTCGTTGAGAGTGGCGTCTTGATGGAAGGCGAAAGCACAAATTATCTGGTCGGTGACAACGTTCAGTTGTCGGTGGGGCAAGGACTTTTGGCGGCTTCACCGTTGCAGTTAGCGCAAGCGTATGGGGCCCTCGCCAATGGTGGTGATGTCAACCGACCATTGATCGCCCTGGCTTTGCTCGAACCAGGAACACCTAATTCTGATCAAGTGGGGGTGGCTGACCTGACGAAAGCGGTCGTGGCATTAAACCTCGGAACTAAAGACACGATCCGTAGTTTGAGTATTCAGCCAGAAGTCCTTGACCCAATTGTGCGTGGATTGACTCGCGTGATCACTGGTCCTGGCGTTGAGTACGACTTCTATCACAGCACAACGGGCGAAAGACTTTTCGCGAGCTACCCATATAAAGATTTGCCGATTGCTGGTAAAACCGGAACTGCGCAGGGCGCTGCGAGCTTGCCTTGGAACGACTCGTCAGCTTTTGCCGCTTTTAGTCTTGATGCCAATCAGCCATGGGTTGTCTCCGCGTATCTTGAAAAGAGTGGATACGGATCGAAGGCAGCAGCACCGGTCGTGAAATGCATGTTCATGGCGACGATTGGTGCAGCAACAGTTGCCGACGTACTTCCGTCAAATCCGCTTGATATCACCGCGACAGTGGCAGCTCCCGAGCGCTCATTGCCAAGTAATCGATGTTTGGGTGGCGCAGCGTACGGTGGTCGCGACTAATGGTGTATCCAATTCTCAATCGGCGACCACAAAATCGTCTCGGAAATATGCGTTCTGGTCCCGGAGATCCACGACGAAATATCGACTGGACAATGCTGGCCCCGGTGGTACTGCTTGGTGTTATTGGTGCATTTGCGATTTATAGCGCAACATATTGGAAAGTTGATGCAGATCCGTATTGGTTCACAGTTCGCCAAGTGACCTTTTTGATTGCATCAGCGGTCGTGCTGGTCATCGTGATGGCCTTTGACTATCAAGTTTTACGCGAGCGCGCCTATTTTTTGTATGGCTGTTCAATTATCGCATTGTTGATGGTGCTATCGGTCGGTGCACTCAAGGGTGGTGCCCGACTCTCCTTTGACTTTGGTCCTATTGCTTTCCAGCCCGCCGAATTCGCCAAACCCGCAGTGCTCGTTGCGCTCGCTGCGTACTTCAGCGAATCGCGTGATGAGGTGATGAGTTATTCGAAGTTCATTGGCGGATTGGTGATTGTTGGAATTCCGACTGCATTGATCATCGTGCAACCCGACTTGGGTTCGGCATTCGTGTTGATTGTCGGAGCGCTGTGTATTTTGGTGATGGCGGGGGCACGACTGCGCTACTTGGCCTTGATTAGTTTTTTGACAATTGTGACCGTGGCTGCGGCTGTCGTTGCTGGCATCGTCGACCGATATCAGTTGAAGCGAATTACCGCATTCGTGAATCAAAACTCAACCGACAAAGACCTCGAGCGCTACGTGTTCCAGGTTAGATACGCCAAGCGTGCGGTTTCGACGGGTGGGTGGTTTGGCAAGGGGTACCTCGATGCGCCGCTCACTAATGGCAAGTTCATCCCAGTGCAGCAAAGCGACTTCATCTTTTCGGCAATCGCCGAGCAATTCGGCATGATCGGCGGGGGAGTCGTTCTCGGACTATTTGGCTTGCTGTTGTTTCGGATCTGGCGAGTGGGTCACCTGAGCAAAGACCAATTCGGGTCGTACATCTGTGCCGGCATCTTTGGGGTCATTTTGTGGCATGTTTTCCAAAACATCGGGATGACCATGGGAATCATGCCCGTGACGGGGGTGCCGTTGCCCTTTGTTAGCTACGGCGGTTCATCGCTCGTCTCGTTCGCGATCATGATCGGTCTTGTGGAGAGTATCCATATGCGCCGCATGCGATAAGGCTGACGACCCGACTTGGCGGTCTGACGGTACAATTCGCAAGTCATGACATCCCTGTGGTCGCGGTTAGAGCCGCTTCTTCCTCGGGTGCGCAAACCAGCCCGCTATATCGGGTGCGAAGATGGAGCGATAGTTCCTCAGCACGGCCACGGAAAAGTGGCTTGGCTCCTCGCTTACCCCGATGTGTACGAGGTCGGCCTGCCCAATCAAGGGCTGCAGATCCTGTACGAGATTCTGAATGAGCGCCCCGACGCCGTAGCTGAGCGTACGTACGCGCCCTGGGTCGACCTTGAAGCCCTGATGCGCGAGCGGGGAATTCCTCTCTTTTCGGTGGACTCTCATCGTGCCGCCGGCGAATTCGACATCTTGGCCTTCAATTTGTCGTCTGAACTGGTGTTCACCAACCTTTTGAATATGGTTGACCTGGCTGGCGTGCCAGTGCGCGCCGAGTTGCGTTCTCCTACCGATCCCATTGTGATGATTGGTGGTCATGCAGCGTTGAAGAGGTCATTGGCGAGATCACCGAAGTCGTGCGCGAATGGAAAGCTTCGGGGCGCACTGAAGGTTCACGTTTGGCGGTCTTGAAAGCACTTGCCCAGATTCCGGGGGTCTACGTCCCGTCGCTCTATGGCGTCGAGTACGACGGTGACCGTATTCGTGAAATCAAACCTTTGTATGCCGGTGTCCCAGAGCGAGTGATGAAGCGCACCGTTTCTGATCTCGGCGATTGGGACTACCCGCGCAATCCATTAGCTCCATTAACTGAGGTCGTCCATGACCGACTTGCGGTTGAGGTTTTCCGAGGCTGCACTCGCGGATGTCGTTTTTGCCAAGCCGGCATGATTACACGACCGGTTCGCGAACGTCCCGCCGAGCAAGTTCGTTCAATGATCGTTGATGGCTTGAAGCGCACTGGATACAACGAAGTGAGCCTCACCTCGCTGTCAACTGCCGACTTCAGCGGAATTGAATCAGTCATTTCATCAATCGTTCCCGATCCGACCGCATGTGGTGCTCCGACGGTGAGTCTTCCGTCGTTGCGCGTTGATGCGTTCACGGTTGGTCTTGCTGCCAAAGTTGCGGGTGGACGCCGTAGTGGATTGACCTTTGCGCCTGAAGCCGGAACCTGGCGCTTACGAACAGTCATCAACAAACTCATTACCGAAGAAGATCTATATGGAGCAGTCGAATCGGCTTTTGCTTCGGGTTGGTCGCGAGCCAAGTTGTATTTCTTGACGGGATTACCTACCGAGACCGACATTGACACGCAAGGCATCATCGATTTAGCGGCTGGATGCGTTGCAGTGGGGAAGCGTCATACTGGTCGCGCCAATGTGACGGTCAGTATTGGCGGATTCGTACCGAAATCGCATACGCCATTTCAGTGGTTTGGCCAAAACGGCGTTCCCGAGTTGCGTCGCAAGATTGGTTTAGTTCGCGATGCCGCTACAAAAACTAAAGGTGTCAATGTGAAGTGGCACGACCCGTCGGCGTCTTTAGCCGAAGGTTTGGCCAGCCGTGGCGATCGACGCATCGGTGCAGTGATCGAACGCGTCTGGCGCGATGGTGGAGTCTTCCAAGAGTGGTCAGAGCATTTCAAGCTTGATCGTTGGCTTGATGCGATGGCCGCCGAAGGATTGTCGCCTGACTATTACATCACTCGTCATCGCGACGAGAACGAAATTTTGCCGTGGCACCATCTGTCGGCTGGTTTACATCAAGATTTCTTGTGGCAAGACTGGCGTGCTTCATTAAACGAATTCGGCCTTGAAGATTGCCGTTGGACTCCGTGTTATGACTGCGGTGTGTGCACTGGTGACGGTCTTGAACACATCGTGGCGTCACCGATTCCGCCGGCAGGTGGCAGCCAGGGGACTGGCCAAGATTTGTCGCGAGGCGGAATTACTCCTGTCACCTTGCGCAGCAAATCAAGCGTGGGTGCACCATGAAGATTCGCGTGAGCTATTCAAAATTAGGAAAGATTCGCTTTACGGGTCACCGCGA
>JBEDJE010000322.1:0-4099 GCA_041172985.1 Actinomycetota bacterium | reverse complement strand
GCTAATCAGCGAAGACCTCGACGAAATCATGTCGCTAGCCGATCGCATTTTGGTGATGTACGAAGGACGCATTGTTGATGAAGTCCCAGCTGATGGCGCTGACCGCGAAAGAATCGGTCTCACTATGGGAGGAATCAAGGTATGAAATCTCCAATCAGACTTGAACGACGCCTCGAACAACCCAAGTGGCTGAATTGGGCTATCCCAGTGATCTCGTTAGTCGCGGCATTGATTCTTGGTGCGATCGTTCTCTTCGCAACTGGCATACTTCCGAATTTTCGAACGAGGCTTTGCTGGTACTCGTGCTCTTTCAGGATCACTGAAGACAGCAACGCCACTGGCATTTACCGGCCTATGTGCTGCTGTCGCCTTCCGGATGGGCCTCATCAATATCGGTGGCGAAGGCCAGTTGTACATGGGAGCAGTTGGTGCTGCAGGAATCGGAATTGCACTCGATGGCCAACCAACCGGAGTTGTCGTTATCGCGATGTGCCTAGCCGGCATGTTGTGTGGTGGCCTGTATGCCGCAATCGTCGGAGTGTTACGCGCCAAATTCAACACCAACGAAATCATTACCTCGTTGATGCTGAACTACATCGCCGGTATTTTCTTGAGTTACTTGATTTACAACTCAACGTCGTACTGGCGCGATCCGGTCTCGAAAAACTTCCCTGCCGGTAAGCCAATTGCCGAGCGCGCTGAATGGAACTTCTTTGAATTCGCTGGCGTCAAAATTCCTTTGGCGTTTTTCATTGCGATTATCGCGGCAATTGCGGTATGGGTTCTTTATAAGCGAACTCGCTTTGGTTTTGAAGTGGGCGTCATTGCTGACTCACCAAAGGCCGCTCGCTATGCAGGCATTCGAACATCGTCAACAATCATCCTGGTACTCGCTTTATCTGGTGCGTTAGCTGGCCTCGGAGGTGCCGCCGATGTCGGCAACTTCCGTCAGCTTCTTGATGGCAAGGGTTTACAGATGTCGGGTTATGGCTATACCGGCATCGTTGTAGCGGCCCTTGCACGACTGAACCCCATTTCGACTGTCGTTGTTGCGGTCTTGATCGGTGGCCTCACCAATGCTGGATTTGCCTTGCAAGGTCCCGACTTCCCGAGCGGACTCGTTGGAACATTGCAGGGATTAATTCTCTTTACCGCTGTGGCTGGAGAAATTTTGATCAAGTACCGCATTAAAGCCAATCGTCGAGTCGCAACGGCGGTGGCCGCATGAACAGCAACATCTTTATCATCATCATCGCATCAGCGATTTTCTACGGAACTCCATTGTTCTTTGCTGCCCTCGGAGGCATCTTTACCGAACGAAGCGGTGTTCTGAACCTTGGAGTCGAAGGCACCATGTTGCTGGGTGGCGTGAGCGGTGCGTGGGCTTCACAACATGTGGGTGGCAGCGCGTGGTTTACAGTTTTGATGTCAATCGTGATTGGCATGATTGCCGGTGGAATTACGTCGGCGTTACTCGCGTTCTTATGCGTGACGCTGAAGACAAATCAAACAGTCGCCGGATTGGCCATCACCATTTTTGCTGGCGCAGTCGGATTGTCGAGTTACTTCGCCAATATTTGGGGGGTTTCCAAGAGTCCAGTTCCACGGCAAATTCGTCGACTTGATGTCTTCGGATTGGCTGACACACCGATTGTTGGGCCAATCATTTTCAATCAAACGATTCTCACCTACGTTTCTTGGGTGCTCGTCGTTTTGGCGGATCATTTTTAATCAAACGATTCTCACCTACGTTTCGTGGGTACTGGTCGTTCTAGCGACGGTTTATCTCTTCCGTACACGTATCGGACTGCAACTGCGCGCTGTTGGCGAATCTCCGCAAACAGCTGACGCCATGGGTATCAACGTCGTCAAGTACCGCTACGTGCACACCATCTTGGGTGGCGCACTAGCCGGTATCGGTGGGGTGTTCTACAGTCTCGCAATTGTGCCGACCTGGGTTGATGGAATGACTAAGGGTGCTGGTTGGATTGCCATTGCGCTTGTTATCTTCGGATTCTGGCGACCAAGCCTCACTCTGCTCGGCGCATATCTGTTCGGTGCGTTGCAGTCACTCGGCAGCACATTGAAAGCTCGCGGCGTCAACATCAGCGGCGACATCCTTGATGCTCTGCCCTTTGTCATGACCATTGTGGTCCTTGTTCTCGTCTCAAGTCGGTTTGCCCATCGCAAACTAGGCGCACCAGCAGCACTCGGTGTGCCCTATGAGCGAGAAGAGCGATGACATCAATATCTAACGTTTCCCCCGAGCTCAAACACGTTTGGCATCCGATCGGGCGAATTGATTCATTTTCTGACACCCCGACACGCATTGAATTAGTTGGCGACCCATACGTCGTCGTTCGACTTGATGGACAAGTGAAAGTCTTCGCCGATGTCTGCCCACATCGTTACGCTCGTCTCTCTGACGGTGTCGTGATTGGGTCAAATATTCAGTGCCCGTATCACGGTTGGCAGTTCGGCGCTAACGGAAAGTGCGCCCATGTTCCCTCGCTCGGTGCCGATGCAACGCTGCCTCCTGCACAACTCTCTGCACCATTCGTTCAAGAAAAGTACGACTTGATCTGGGTGTCACCACTTGAACCCATCACCGACATTCTGGAAATCCCCGAATGGGATGATGAGTCACTCGCACATGTCTGGATGCCACCGGTCGATTTCAAAGCCGGCGCAGCACAAGCCGTTGACAACTTCCTCGACTTCTCACACTTTCCATTTGTTCACGCCGGAACATTTGGTTCGGACAAAGATTTACTTGTCACCGACTACACCACCGAACGTGGCGAAGACGGTTGGGGTTTTGTTGTCAAGTACCCACACCTCATTGAAAATCACGAAGACCCATTAGTCGCAACCGGCGAACACCCTCTAGTTCAAGAGCGTTTCATGCGTTATGACTACCGAGTTCCGTTCACCGCCAATTTGCGTCTCGAGATTCCGACAACCGGAATGATCAATGCAATTGTCTTTTGGTGTCAGCCCGTCAACGCCGACACCACCCGTGCACACATCGTGATGATTCGCAACGATTGCCACACGCCCGAAGATTTTCAAGCCGCGATTGATTATGAAAATCGCATCTTTGTTGAAGACCTCAAGGTCATTGAATATTTAGCCGACAAAACTGTTCCGCTTGATCGTGGCCAGGTTCATATCCGGTCAGATCGCCACACCGTAGAGTTCAGACGAATCTTGCTGAAGTTGTTGAAATCTTCAGCTGAGTAAATCTCACTGTTTGATTCGTTGGTATTCCAAAGTTGCTGTCTTGCCTTTGGCATCAATCATGGTTTGCATCAAGCGATCACCTTTGGGGCTTTTCATGGCTTGACGTCGATGCGTTTCAATTCCTTGAGTTGTATTGACGATGTGCACCAATACAACTCCATCAATTGAGGCAGTCATTGAAACGGGACCAAGCGGTGACTGCATCGTCAGCGCCGTCGTCCCGTCTAAGACATACTCGAAGGATGCAACTTGACGCCGCAACTTGCCACGAACTTTGGCAGATGTCGTGATTTCCACGCCGTCTTTGGTGTCACTGATTTCTACCCAGGTGTCGTTAAACAACGATTTGATATGCACATCAATTTCTTCGGGGCCCATTGCCCGTGCAGCCAGCCATTCACGGAAACCGGTTTGCGCAACCAGGCTCCAGCGACCAATCCACGACGAGTATTCGGGAACAGATACCTGTTCATTCTTGGCTGGTGTCTTGCGATGTGAGTTAAAGGCTCGTCTTTCAGCATCTTCAGCAAAACCGTCAAGTTTGGCATCAATTGGAATGATTCGTTTCAACATTGATTCAACCGTACCCGCTCAATAGTCGCTTTACTAGAGCGAAGGTATGGACAACATCAGGGACGGTTACCGCCATGAAGCGAATAAAGAGTGCGGTACATTACCAGTATCCTCTTTGACCGTGTCACCGTCTAGCGTTAGAAGGCAATGAGTCAATTCAACGCTGACTATTACAAACGTTTCTATGGTCGCGGAGGAGTCCATTGAGAGATATCGCGGTGCTCATGGCCAAACTTCGTACATGCGTACTCGCTGACATCGGTTGAAGTGACGCGGACATTGG
>JBEDJE010000321.1:0-3230 GCA_041172985.1 Actinomycetota bacterium | reverse complement strand
ACAACAGAAACCATGCTGACTAATGCCAAGCCAACCATCAACGCCGAAGCGGTTGAAGCAGTGCGGCGGGGAGTGCGTTGAGCATTACGACTGGCGAGTCGTCCTGGAACCGAATTTGTCATTGGTCGAAGTGGGAACGGCAAGATGCGACTGATGATGCGACTCGCCGGGGCAGCGATCGTTGTTGACAAACTTGCAATACCGAGGAAAAGCAAAACTGCTCCAACGGCCGAACCACCAAGTGTTCCGACGGTGCCTCCAGGCTGCACGAACAAACCAATGCTGAAGAGTGTGATTCCGGCAAGCAACGTGCCGACGCCAACGAATAGTCGCTTGCTGCGTTGCAGTGCAGAAAATCCAAGTTCGGGACGCATGGCTGCAACCGGTGGAATGCGACCAGCGCGTATTGCTGGAACAATTGCTGCAGCGAGAGTGACACCAATTCCGATCACGACCGACAAGAGGATCGTTCGGCTTGAAATCATTAAGTCTGCTGCGGGAAATGCCGCGCCCGCTGCATTGAAAAGGGCAGTGATTCCCTTGGCTACTCCGAGTCCGCTAAGAAGTCCGAGTCCAGTTGCGACAATTCCAACCACTAGACCTTCGCCAATAATCATTTGGTGAATTTGTCGGGTACTTGCACCAACGGCACGCAAGAGAGCAAGTTCGCGTAAACGTTGACTCACGATGATCGCGAAAGTGTTGAAAATCAAGAATGCACTGACAAAGAGTGAAATTGCAGCAAAGCCCAGAAGCACTTTGCCAAAGATGTCAATGATTTCATTGATGGCACCAGCGGTTTCTTTTGCCGATTGCTCACCGGTAATGACCTCGTAGCCCGATGGCAAGACTTCTTCAATTGCCTTTTGTACATCGCTACGCGCTGCGTCTTGTGTTATCCCGACATAAATACTGTCGGCTTGATTGTCAGCGCCTAAAAACTCATTCGCAGTGGTCGGGTCAAAAGCGGAAACGCTTGCTCCTCCACCACCTGAAGTTGATCCAGTTCCAGTGAGACCAACAAGTGTGAATTCACCTTTGCCAATGGGGCCAACCAGCGTGACGGTATCACCCAACACATATCCGGCACGTTTTGCTGACGCCTTGTCAATAGCGACTTCACCAGCTTTGGTGGGAATGGATCCTTCAATAAGCGTGCGACCATCGAGCCCGTCAGGGCCGGTCCAACTAATACCAAATGCCGGACCCGATGTTTTCAATGGTTCGCCATCAGGCTTGATGATTGTTGCTTGGCGAAGAAGGTTGACTTCAACGAGTCGAACTCCATCAATTGCAGCAACATCTTTCATGAGCGAGACTGCAACTGGATCGCGTTCGGCTCGCGCAGAATCACCAAAGGCAATCTCTGTGCGAATTTCAAGATCAACTTCACCGCGCAACTCGACAAACAGATTATTAATTGCGCTCTTGACACTGTCGGTCAAGATGAATGCACCCGAAACAAAGGCGACGCCACTGACGACAGCAAGAATGGTTAAGAGAATTCGAAACTTGCGCGCGAGTACGCCGCGCAAAGTAAGTCGAACGACGGGGGAGGCCATCATCAACTTCCGAGACGCTTCATGCGGTCAAGTACAAGTTCAGAGGTCGGATTGTCGACTTCATCAACAACTTTTCCGTCAGCCAAGAAAATGACCCGATCGGCATACGCAGCAGCAACGGGATCGTGGGTGACCATCACAATTGTTTGGTGTAAGTCGGTCACAGCATGTTTCATGAATGCCAAAATTTCGGCACCAGTTTTGCTGTCAAGGTTTCCGGTTGGTTCGTCAGCGAAAATGATTTGTGGGCGACTCGCCAGTGCGCGTGCAACGGCAACACGCTGTTGCTGACCACCAGAGAGTTCGCTTGGGCGATGACTTAAACGATTGCGCAAATTCATTTTGTCAATAACGGTGTCGAGCCATTCTTGGTCGGGTTTGACGCCACCTAAGTCCATTGGCAATGTGATGTTTTCAAGAGCGGACAATGTTGGAATCAAGTTGTAAGCCTGGAAGATGAAACCGACTTTCTCACGACGAAGTGATGTGAGTTGCTTGTCATCAAGTTGTGCCAGATCAGTGTCACCAATTAACACTCGACCACTCGTGAGTGCATCAAGGCCGGCGAGGCAATGCATAAGCGTGCTCTTACCCGATCCGGATGGTCCCATAATTGCGGTGAATTGACCGAGTGCAAAATCAACAGTCACATCATCGAGCGCGCGAACTTCGCTGTCGTCTTTTCCATAAATCTTGGAGGCATTGATGGCAGTTGAAACATCAGTCATGCCTCTATTCTGCCTAAAGATTTGCCCATATACGGCTCATGTCTTAGGGTGACTTCGTGCACGCCACTGGCTTAATCATTGGTCGTTTTGATCCGCCTCATTTGGGGCATTCGTACATGATCGAATGGGCGCAAGACCATTGTGAACAATTGGTGGTTTTCGTGAATACCAAAGCAGGCGAAGCCGCTCCTGGTCATCTGCGGGCGCAATGGCTACAAGATCTGCACCCAAATGTGACGGTTGTACAGGTTGAACATAGCTTGCATAACGATTGGGACGATCAAGAACTATGGGCTAAGTGGATCGCTTTGTTGCGTTCTAAATGGCCGTTGGCCAGCGGACCAAATGTTGTGGTCTCGAGCGATTTCTATATTTCAGAATTGGCGACGCGTCTTGGTGCCGAAGCTTTGGTGTGTGATCCAGAACGTGTCAACGTCCCGATTAGCGCCACCTTGATACGCAACGACCCAGCCACTCACCTCGAACGCTTAGCGCCGGCGGTTCGTGACTGGGTCGAACGAAACTGGTTAACGAGTTAATTACTTATTGGACTATTTGTTGGGTTGGGCCAAAACTCGCAAGTACGGCTTCACGGTCTTCCATCCCTGTGGGAACAAGGTCTTGGCTTCTTCATCGCTCACTGCAGCACCGATGATGACATCGCCACCGTCGGTCCAGTTGGCCGGAGTTGCAACCTTGTACTTAGCGGTCAATTGCAACGAGTCAATGACGCGAAGGATTTCTTCGAAGTTACGACCAGTTGAAGCGGGGTAGGTGATGGTGAGTTTGATCTTCTTGTCGGCACCGATGACGAACACGCTGCGCACCGTCATGGTGTCATTCGCATTTGGGTGAATCATGTCGTAGAGATCAGAGACCTTGCGATCGGTGTCACCAATCATCGGGAAGTTGACAGGTGTGCCCTGAGTTTCGCCAATGT
>JBEDJE010000320.1:2807-4617 GCA_041172985.1 Actinomycetota bacterium | reverse complement strand
AGAGCTGGGAAGTAACCCAAAGCCTTCTTGATATCTGCAGAGCCTTTAGCGGCTCCCAACTTCAAGTTCTCGGCCACGGTCAACTGATAGAACAACGCGCGTCCCTCGGGAACATGGGCAAGTCCATCACGAGCAATCATGTGTGGTCGGCGACCCTTGATTGATTTACCGAAAACTTCGATGTCTCCAGAAATAATCGGAACCAAACCAGACGCTGTGAGCAGAGTCGTGGTCTTGCCAGCGCCGTTTGGTCCGAGAAGTGCAACGACTTCACCCGGATTAACTGTGAGATTCAATCCACGCACAACCGAAACACCGTTGTACCCAGTATTGAGATCCTTAATTTCAAGTAAAGCCGACATCAGTGTCCCCCCTCAGTTGCACTGCTTCCGAGGTAAGCCTCGATGACCTTTGGATCATTCTTAATTTGCGCTGGAGTTCCTTCGGCAATTTTTACGCCGAACTCAATGACGTAGATGTAATCGCACACTTCAAGCACCAAGCCCATGTCGTGGTCGACCAAGAAAATCGTGAGTCCAGCATCGATAATGCTGCGAAGGCGCTGACCGAGCTCTTGGGATTCGCTTGTATCCAAGCCGGCTGCAGGTTCGTCCATACATACGAGTTCGGGACGAGCAGCAAGTGCTCGAGCTGCCGAGACCAACTTGCGCTGACCTTGACTGATCTCATTTGGATACTTCTTGGCCAAATCGCCAATACCAAGTACTTCAAACGCAAAATCGACACCGCTGTGATCGCGCTTGCGTCCCGGGCGAACCAAGTCGGCCAAGAAGCTCTTGGCAGTCTGTCGTTCGGCGGCCACTTGGATGTTCTCTTCGATGGTGAGATCGTCAAAGAGTTCAAGCGACTGCCAGGTACGACCAAGTCCTAAACGGGCACGATCATGAACTGGCATCGAATTAATTTCGGTTCCTTTGAAATCAATTCGACCAGTTGTGGGAACAAATCCGGTGATGCCGTCAATGAAGGTAGTTTTCCCGGCACCATTTGGCCCGATCAGTCCCACCAGTTTTCCTTGTTCGACCGAAATGTCGACGTTATTGACGGCCCGCAGACCACCAAATGTCACCGACATGCCAGATGTTGTTAATAGGTTCATGTAGCCCCCTCATTTTCCCTATTCAATTCAGCTTGCTGTTTTAATAGTGCTTCTTTTCGTGCCTTACGTTCTGCTTTTTGGATAGCTACTAGACGAGGTGTACCAGCGATACCTTCCGGATTTCGCACTGCTGTCACGATAAGTCCGATACCACCTATCAAAGTGGCATAGCCCGGGTCAATATGCAAGATATTTTCCAAGAAATTGAAGTTCAGACCATTTGGAGCGATGATTCCGGCCACCACCGCACCGCTCACACTGGCAATACCACCAAGATAGGCGAAAGCCAAGAATGTCAATGAGGCAAAGGCTCCGAAGTACTGCGGTGTCACCGAGCCAAATCGGTAACCAGATAAAGCACCACCGATACCAGCGATGAAAGCCGACAAACCAAAAGCAAGCACCTTCGCGCTCGCCACATTGATACCAGTTGCCGCAGCAGCTCGTTCGTTACTGCGGACTGCCAAGAACTGACGACCTGTTGCCGAGCGACGCACGTTCACCACCATCAGGCACATAATCACCACGATGATCAAACACACCACACCAAACCACACATTCGGTGGAATGTCGTCCTTGGCCTTCAAACCAAGCACTTTGAGATTCGTATTATTCGGTCCAAAATCCTTTCCGCCGATTTCAGGCGGAGGAACTTTTAACGCTCCCGATTCACCAGCAAATGTTTTGTTC
>JBEDJE010000320.1:0-2784 GCA_041172985.1 Actinomycetota bacterium | reverse complement strand
CGTAATGACCGCCAAGTTCACACCACGAACTCGAAGAGCAGGAACCGCAATCAATGTTCCAAACACTGCGGCAACGAATGCTCCGATGATCGGTCCGAGCGGGAACGGAAGATCAGAGAAGTACTTCGACAAAAAGAATCCGGCTGTTCCAGCAATCGCCATTTGTGCTAGGGAGATCTGCCCGACAAATCCAACAAGCACGACCAACGAGAGCGAAATGACAATCGCCACCAATGTATTAATCATTGATTGACGCCAGTCGTAATTGAAACCAAACAATATGACAAGCGTCGCCACTGATCCAAGAATTGTGAGGGGTAACACTTTCTGCGGCTTCACCGCAAAAGGCATACGACCTAACGTCACTGCCCCGCGCACCGGCAAAGAATTTCCTCGCGCAAACATCGCAATCACAATGATGATGAATGGCAGCGCTTGCACCAACCCAGGGGCTGGCAATACTCCCGATGGAAACCACGATTGCGCTCCCTGATACTGAATCCATGCCTGAATCATCGCGATACCGATACCAGCGAACACAGTCATACCAAATGACGAGAAACTGGCCAGAAGTGCTGCACCCAACGCTGGGACAATCATTAAAGGCACGGTGATGGTATCAAGATTGGTGATCGGCGAAGCCAACACACCAAGCATGCCCGCAATCACAGTGGAAATCACCCAGTTTGCGCCAGCCAAGAAGTCGGGCGAGAAGCCAAGAACAATTGCTCCCTTTTCGTTTTCTGCCGCAGCGCGTGTTGCAAGTCCGAAGCGGGTGTATTTGAAAACTGCCCACAGTGCAACTGCGATCGCCACGACGACAACCACCAAGAACAACTGGTTATTGGGGATTGCGCCTAATTCTCCGGGCAGCTTTACTTTTCCTTTGGGAAGAGGCAATTGAATTCCGGTTTTAACTGTCTCACCAAAGCGCAGCCGAACAAACTCTTGCAGAACAACAAAGAGGCCAACACTCGTGACGACTTTGGCCAAAACTGGAGCATTACGTAATGGACGGAAGATCACGAAATGTAAAAAGAGTCCCAAAAGTATTGACAAAATAAATGCCGCTATCAATGCGGCCGGCAACGTGATTCGATCACCGGGAAGATCAATAACTGTTGGCCAATTGGGCAGATCAAGGTTGGGTCTCGAACCATTAAACCAATTGACAACTATTTCAATGAGAGCGAGCGGATTTGGCAACGGCGGAATGTACAACTTGCCTTCGAAACGCAAACCATAAAACCAATACGCAATAAAGATTGTCACGACGCCGTTGGCGAAGTTCACGACACCAGAGCCACGGTACGTCAGCACCACGCCTAGTGCGATGGCAGAAATCAGGGCACCAGTGCCCACATTCGAAAACATCGGAGCTAACTGTTTCGCGTCGGTGACATACATGAGCGCGAAGATCGCCACAACAACAACCGCTGCAACGAGACCTCTTCGTTGCTTTGCGAACTTGACCAGAGTTTCCACAGATAGCTCCTAATAACAAATTTTGGGCTAGCAAAGAGGGTGTAGTGGATTTTGCAATCCACTACACCCTCTGTCGTTAAGTAACCCTCAGGTCACTCAACGAAATATCAACCTAATTCGGCTTGAGCGTCAACGGGCTTGCCGTTGAAACCATCCATGATGGAGACATACTCAGAACCCTGCTGCTGCTGGACGCCGATTTGGAATCCACACAAGCTCGGGAATGTCGGGTTGCCGCCACACTTCTGCGGTCCAACGACGCCCCAGCCGGGACCGGTGAAGGCCTTAGCTGCAGTACGGAATCCTTCAGAATCAGCTGCTCCACCATTGGCGAACTGAGCGATGGTCATCAAAGTTCCGAACGTCGGGCCGCCGAAACCGGTGTATTCGAGAGTTGCGGCATCCATACCTTCGGTTGCGGCATACGCGAATACGGCTTCGATATAGGCGTCAATGTCGGGGTTACCCGGAATCTCGTACGAGTAGCCATAGCCACCGAAGTACCAACCGTCAGGCAACTTGGCGTCGAAGCCGAGTTCCTTGAGGTGATTCTGCATGGGCACACCGAAGCAGAGGCCAGTCGTGACAACTTGTGTATCGATTTCAAGAGTCACCAGTGCGTCGTAGACAGCGATACAACTACCAATGGTCACCAATGGGTAGAAAACATCAGCGTCTTCAGCGCCAGCGGCCTGAATGAGGCTGGCCATTTCGGTTGCACCTGCGGTGTCAGCAGCTGCAACACCAGTCACCTCAATGCCGAGACTTTCAAATACGGGCTTGGTCAACATGTTGAAGGCAACCTGACCTGAAGGGTTATCGCCATAAACAACGGCAACCTTCTTGACGTCAATGCCTTCAAGTTGCCATAAACAACGGCAACCTTCTTGATCTCTTTACCTTCAAGTTCACCGAGATATTTAGCAATGAACACTGTCAAACCACCGACAACACCAGGCGCACCAGGTGTGAAAGCGAATGCATCAGCAGCCAGGAACTCTGGTGTGGTCAACGGGTTCGAAATGAACACTGGCTTCTTGCCGGAAAGACCATCCAACAGTGGAGCGTTTCCGTTCAACATGGCGCCGGCCAAAACAACCGAGACCTGATCGTTGGCGAGCATTTCTTGTGCGCACTTCTGACCATCTTCTTCTTTGGTGATGATGCACTTGGCGAGTTCGATCGGGCGACCACCAATACCACCGAGGTAGTTGTTGATGTACCACACTGCGGCGTCAACACCAATGGAAGCTTCGGGGAAGCCAGGTGTGCCACCTTCTTGGTTGACGTAGCCCACGA
>JBEDJE010000319.1:1242-3635 GCA_041172985.1 Actinomycetota bacterium | reverse complement strand
CAGCTGCTGCAGCACACAAGGCCGCAGTTGACGCGAAGATTCCGGCGAAGGCACTTGATGGCGTCGCGTCAATTTTGGTGCAGTTGTACCGCTGCTTCACCGAAGGTGACTGTGACCTCGCTGAAATCAACCCGTTGATTCTGAAGCCAACCGGCGAAGTACATGCACTCGACGCCAAGGTCAGCCTTGATGACAATGCTGACTTCCGTCATCCCGAATGGGCTGAGTACCGCGCGACTGAAGAACTCGATTCACGCGAACAGCTCGCGCGGACACATGGCTTGCAATACATCGGTCTTGACGGAACTGTGGGCATCATTGCCAACGGTGCTGGTCTGGCGATGAGCACGCTCGACGTTGTCAATCAAGTCGGCGGAACTGCTGCCAACTTCTTAGACATCGGCGGCGGTGCAAACGCCGACGTGATGGCTGCAGCTCTCGAAGTCATCAACTTCGACGACAAGGTCACCTCAATTTTCATCAACATCTTCGGTGGTATTACTCGCGGTGAAGAAGTCGCCAAGGGAATCGTTGAAGCGTTGTCGCGCGTGACACTCAAGGCACCGATCGTGATTCGTCTCGACGGCACCAACGCTGAAGAAGGACGCAAGATTTTGGCTGACGCCGGAATCCCCGAGTCCACATTGATCTCAAAGCCCACAATGCTCGAAGCTGCTCGCGCCGCTGTCGCTCTCTCGAAGGGGAAGTGAACCCATGGCAATTTTCGTGAATCAATCAACCAAGGTCATCGTGCAAGGTCTCACCGGAGGCCAAGGCAAGTACCACGGTCTGCGTAACAAGGCATACGGAACGCAAGTTGTCGGTGGAGTCACACCAGGCAAGGGCGGAACCGATGTTGAAGGTATTCCAGTTTTCAACTCTGTCGCTGAAGCGGTTGCTGCAACGGGTGCAAATGCATCGTTCATTGCTGTGCCGCCCAAGGCTGCACCGGCTGCAATCTTGGAAGCCGCAGCCGCTGGCATTGCTTTCATCGTGTGCATCACCGAAGGCATCCCGGCACAAGATGAAGCCAAAGTGTTCAACACTTTGATTCGTGATTACCCCAAGACCCGTTTGCTCGGACCGAACTGCCCAGGCATCATCAGCCCAGGTAAGTGCAACATCGGAATCACCGCCGGCGAAATTGCTGAATTGCCCAAGGCCGGCAAGAAGAATGTTGGCATCGTGAGCCGTTCAGGAACCTTGACCTATCAGGCTCTGTACGAACTCAAGCAGCGCGGCATTGGCGTGAGCACGTGTGTCGGCATTGGTGGCGACCCCGTACCTGGCACCAACTTCATCGATTGCTTGCGTGAATTCCAGAACGATCCCGAGACCGACGCCATCATCATGATCGGTGAAATTGGTGGATCAGCCGAAGAAGAAGCAGCTGAATTCATCAAGGCCAATGTCACCAAGCCCATGAGTGCGTACATCGCTGGTGTGACTGCGCCGGCCGGTAAGAAGATGGGCCATGCTGGCGCCATCGTCTCGGGTGGCAAGGGAACTGCTCAGGGCAAGATGGATGCATTGCGAGCCGCTGGCGTCAAGGTGGGTCTCAACCCAACCGAAGCTGGCGATCTCATGGCAGAGATCATCAAATCAATCAGCTGATTCGGGACAAATTAACTTTTAATAAGCGGCTTGTTTGCTCACAAATGACTTGACCTTGTTCAGATCTGCTCAAGACACCTAAGGTCAAGACATGCCTACCGCCTTGTTGAGCGTTTTTGATAAGACTGGAATCGTTGATCTTGGTCAAGCTCTGGCGAGTGCAGGTTGGGACATCATCTCAAGTGGCGGCACTGCAAAAGTTTTGAACGACGCCGGTCTCGCTGTCACTGACGTGGCTGACCTCACGGGTTATCCAGCGATGCTCGGACACCGCGTGGTGACGTTGCATCCGACTGTGCACGCTGGCATTTTGGCTGATCTTGATGATGCTTCACATGTCGCCGATCTCAAGACACACAACATCGCACCGATCTCTCTTGTCGTTGTCAATCTGTATCCCTTTGATAGCGACCCGAGTATTGAACTGATTGACATCGGTGGACCGACTCTGGTGCGTGGTGCCGCCAAGAATCATGCGCACGTCGCGGTTGTTGTTCGACCAAGCGATTACTCGCGAGTCATCGCAGAAGTGCAAGCAAGCGGTTCGATTTCGGCAACAACCCGTCGCGACTTGGCAGCGATTGCGTTTACCGAAATTGCGCACTACGACATTGCGATCGCTGAATGGATGACGGCTCAAGACGCCGCCCCCGAATCGCTCCCTGAACATTTGTTGATTGGCAGCACTCGCGTTCAAGAATTGCGTTATGGCGAGAACCCACATCAGTCCGGTGCGCGTTATCGCTTTGATGGTGAAAACAGTTGGTGGGACACTGCGG
>JBEDJE010000319.1:0-1215 GCA_041172985.1 Actinomycetota bacterium | reverse complement strand
CAGCTACCTCAACTTGTATGACACCGAAGCTGCCTGGCGATTAGTTAATCAATTCACCGACGCGGCCTGCGTCATTGTGAAACACGCGAATCCTTGTGGTGTTGCAGTGTCAGCGCAAGGTTCAATTTCCGAAGCATATTCATTGGCGAATGCTTGTGATCCCGTGAGTGCATTCGGCGGAATTGTTGCAGTGAATCGTCCGGTGACTCGTGCGATGGCTGAAGCACTCGCACCAGTATTCACCGAAGTTGTTGTTGCTCCATCATTTGATGCTGAAGCACTCGAAGTGTTGTTGGCAAAGAAAAACCTGCGAGTGATCTCGGCCGCGGCGCCGTCGGCCCGCAAACTTGATATTCGTTCAATTGATGGTGGCTTTTTGGTGCAAAATGCCGACACGGTCAACTTCGATCGCAGCACGTGGAAAGTAGTGACCGAAACTCAACCCACGACCGAACAATGGGCCGACCTTGCGTTTGCATGGCAGGTGTGTTCAATTGTGAGTTCAAATGCGATCGTCTTTGCCAAAGATCAACAAGCATTTGGAATTGGTGCGGGTCAACAAAATCGTCTTGATTCAGCACGTATTGCGGCCGAGCGTTCGGCTGGTCGGGCAACTGGGGGAGTCTGCGCAAGCGATGCCTTCTTCCCGTTCCGTGATGGACTTGATGCCACAGCAGCGGCCGGAATTAAAGCTGTGATTCAGCCTGGTGGAAGTGTGCGCGATGAAGAAGTCATCGCTGCTGCCAACGAGCATGGCATCGCGATGGTCTTTACCTCAGAGCGCCACTTCAAGCACTGAGCAGTTGAGTTTTAGGGAGTGCTTTGAGCAGCCTTGGTTTCTTGAGCCTTTTGGATAGCTAGTGGGATCAGCCCAACAACCAAGCCTGAAATAATCAGCGCACCGGCAACGGCACCAGCACTGTCAGGTTTGAAGGCAGCGATAAAAAACCCGCTGATTCCGATTGAAGTTGTTGCGGCGCCCCACCATGTCAAAGCTCGACGCTGTCCGTTCGAACCGACATAACACATAGCTATTCCTGCGATGGCTGCAAGAATTCCGGCACCAGCGTTGGCCATGCTCACCGCCATGAGCAGTGAACCAATCAAGACCGCGACCATTCCTGCGGGAATGAGGGCCGTTCCCACTGCGTTGTACCCTCGACGATCCAGTGTGGCTACGCCCAAAATCAGCGCAGAACCGAGAATGAGATAGAC
>JBEDJE010000318.1:0-2530 GCA_041172985.1 Actinomycetota bacterium | reverse complement strand
CACATGTTGTCTTTCAGCGCGATCGGCACACCAGCCAAAACGCCGGGGTCACGACCCGCGGCGACATCGGCATCAACACGAGCAGCCGCCGCACGAGCCTCGTCGGCAGTCACCAAGTTGAAAGCATGAATGTCACCTTCACGAGCAGCGATTTGGGCGAGGTGCGCTTCGAGAACGTCGACGGCCTTCAATGCGCCAGAGCGAACTCCATCAGCAATGGCAGCAGCGGTCGTGGGAATATTCGCGTGCGTTGTCATCTCAGCCGTCCAATCCAACAATCGGCGGAACTCGGAAACGTCCGTCTTCAGCAGCTGGCGCATTGGCCAACACCTCTTCACGATCAAGACCCGTGACCACGACGTCTTCCCGGAACACATTCGACAGTGGATACGGCTGCGTCATGGGCTCGATATCGCTCAAGTCGAGAGCATCAATGTCAGCGAAGTGTTCAAGCATTCCCGCCATTTGCGTGGTGATGCGTTGCACTTCATCGGGCGTGACGTCAAGGCGGGCTAAGCGTGAAACTTTGACCACGACCTCAGCAGAGATTCGTTCAGAAGGTGATTCGGACACACCTCAATGCTACGAGCACGACAGGTGGACGAGCACTGCCGATTCGGGCCACATGATGGGCGCGGGTAGACCCACTGAGGCCAAAAACTCACCCGAGTAGGTCAATGGCTCGCCTTTTTGCGCCCGCCCCACCCAATCGGGCTGCTGCGAGGCCGGGCCAACGACCGTGATGGCCCCCGTTGGATCGGTCGGAACGATGTCGACGCGATATTGAGCGTCAGCAAGTAAGTCTGGGATGCGCCACATCGGAGGTGTGAGCGACATCGCCGACGAAAGCTGGCAATAGGCCAACAGCGCTTCGGTGCGATCATGCGCATAGACCCCATGGGCCAGACTCGTACCCGCCGAGATCGTGTACGTGTCAAACCGAACAGTGTCACCACCATGTAACAGATCGCGATAGCCCTGATAGATGTCGATCAACTGTGCAAGTTGCGCGATCTCGTCGTCATCGCATTGCGTGATATCGGCTTCAACTCCGAGGTGGCCAAAAAGTGCGGTCACTCCCCTGAAAGCCATCGTGTGCTGACGCCCAGTGGTGTGCGTTCGCGATGGTCCAATATGCGAGCCCATCACTTCGGGTGGGATCACCATCGAAGCGCCGCGCTGAATGAGTTGTCGATCTAATGCGTCGTTACTGTCGCTGGTCCAAACTCGTTCAACACGTCGCAACATCTCATGATCAATACGACCGCCGCCAGAAGCACACGATTCAAACTCGACGCGAGGATGTCGCTCACGCAATGCGTCAAATAATGCATACATCGCAATCGTTTGATCATGAGTTGCGGCTTTACCCTCGCCATTACTGCCTTGAACGTGCCAACGATTCATGTCCCACTTGACATAACTGATGTCGTGAGTTGCAAGTAGCGCATCTAGTTGTGCCAGCACATACTCAAACGCTTCTTGTCGCGAAAGATCGAGGACTAATTGATTGCGACCCAAAACCGGTTCGTAATCATTGGTGGCTAACGCCCAATCAGGGTGAGCCCGCATCAGATCACTGTCGGGGTTCACCATTTCGGGCTCAATCCAAATTCCAAACTCCATGCCAAGCGCAAGCACATGGTCAATGAGTGGCTTCAGGCCTTCGGGATAGACATCCCGTGACACCCACCAGTCACCCAGACCAGTTCGATCGTTGCGACGGCCACCAAACCAACCATCGTCTAAAACAAAACGTTCAATCCCGACGTCCGCGGCACGATCGGCCAATTCTTTGAGCTTGTTGACATCGTGATTGAAGTAAACCGCTTCCCAAGTGTTGAGATGTACGGGTCGGGGTGAAAGATTTTGACGCGGCGCTCGTCGACGCGCCTCGTTGTGAAATCCCCACGAGGCAGGAGTGAATCCATGGTTTGAGTGCACACCAATGATCTCGACCGTGCTGAAGGATTCACCAGAGTACACACACATCTCACCAGCATGGAAGAGCTCGCCACTTTGTATGTAACGACGACCGTCGGGCAATTTCTCGGCATAGACAACGTGATTACCACTCCACGCCGCATGCACTCCCCAGACTTCACCGTCCCATTCGCCCGCCCCAGATTGCATTGCCCAGATGTATGGAGGGTGCTCATGTGATGTGCGACCTAAACGATTTTCGCTCGTCCATGCCCCATATGGCCAAGCAAACTTTTGCAGATCAAATTCGCGAATCCATCGTCCGGCGAATACCCCAAGATCTTCGGCATGACTTGGTAGGTGAATGCATCAAGCATTAATGGCGAGTCCCCAAAGTTCTCAACCGTTGACTGGACTTTCAAAACGCCGTCGTGCGTAAGAGTGATGTGTGTTTCAATTCGCAATTCAGCAATCTCATCAACGGCATGACAGACAAGCGTTGATTCTTCATCGCTTGCCGAAAGCGAATGCGATTCGTAGACAAAGCGCGGCGACCAATGCCGACCACCACGGCGATGAGCTTGAAAACCAGGACGGCCCATAAAGC
>JBEDJE010000317.1:0-4384 GCA_041172985.1 Actinomycetota bacterium | reverse complement strand
TAACTGCGAAAATTCAAAAGACGGTGAACCATGTTGTGAATGTGGTTCGTGTTTAGCGGTGCAAGAGGGCAACAGTTTTGATGTCATCGAACTTGACGCTGCAAGCAACAACGGTGTTGAAGACATTCGTGAAATCATTGCCGCGGCATCACTTGGTTCGCCAGGGCGACACAAGGTTTACATCCTTGACGAAGTGCACATGTTGTCTAAGGGCGCTTCAGCGGCGTTGCTGAAAACTCTTGAAGAACCGCCGTCGCACGTTGTCTTTGTTTTAGCAACGACCGACCCTGAAAAAGTTGCCGAGACGATTCGTAGCCGAACGCAACATTTGCAATTCCACTTGTTGCCCGTCGACGAACTCGAAGCGCATGTTCGTTGGGTTGCTTCTGATGCTGGTATTGACATCAGTGATGCATCAATCAATGCGGTTCTTCGTCAAGGCGGAGGCTCAGCACGCGACACATTGTCGGCACTCGAACTTGCCGCCGCAACAGGCGGCATGGTTGACGAGGTGACGCCAGTCGATGAATTTGTTGATGCACTGATTGAATACGACGCCGGCCGTTTGTTGGCTGCAGTTGCGCACACTGTCAACTTTGGCCGTGACCCGCGCACCATCGTGAATGATCTAGTACGACACATGCGCGATGCATTCTTAACGCAGATGGCGCCCGAGCTGGTGCAACTACCCGAAGATCGCGCCGCCGAAGTTGCAGCACAAGCAGGTCGACTCGGCACGCCCCGCATCGTCAAAGTTATTGAGACTTTGGGTCTGGCAGTTAATGACATGCGCAACGCCCCCGACTCGCGCGTTGTACTTGAAGTTGCCCTAGTTCGTCTCGTGCATCGCGAATTACAAATGGGAATTGAGTCGTTATTGGCTCGGGTCGAAAGACTCGAAAAAGAGTTGGAAAACCGGCCTCAAATTGCACCTGCACCGGTGAATCCCTCAACTGGGCGAGCGGTATTAGGTGGGCGAGTTGCTCAAGATCCGAGCGCTCCCGTTGCGCGGCCCGAACCGGCTGCTGCGCCGAGTAGTGAAGTAGTTGCACCCGCCCCAGTTGCCGCTGCTTCGACAAGCGCGATGTCAATTGCGGCAGTCATTGAAAATTGGAATGACGGTGTGATTGGTGAATTGAAAGGTATGCGTCGAGCGGTCGCTCTCATGGCCAAGCCTGCCGAACGTGACGGTCAATTGATCTTGATGGTGGACAACGAACCATCAGCAAAACGTGTGAATGAATATTTGTCCGACCTTTCGGCTGTCATCTTTAAAGTCGCTGGTGGCAAGTGCCCGATCGTTGTTGAAACTCGTTCAGAAGAACCGCGTGCACCCAAAGCAAAAGTCGTTGAAGAAGTTGCCGAAGAAGAGTTCATTGATATTGAAGAGATCAAGCAGTTGCCAACTGTTTCAAATAAGGCAACCGAAACAAATTTGGCTGACCTTTTCCCTGGTTCAGAAATTCTCGCCGAGGATCAATAAAGAGTGGGCGCCTCGTACACCATTCCTGTTCAGACCTTGATCGATCAACTTGGTCGCATGCCTGGCATCGGACCAAAGTCGGCTCAACGTATTGCGTTTCATCTTCTCAAGCTTCCCGATGAAGATGTTGATCGTTTGGCATCGGCTATCACCGACGCCAAAGCCCGTGTGCGATTTTGCGCACGTTGTTTCAACTTTGCCGAAGATGAATTGTGTCCCATTTGCGCCGACCCTCGTCGCGACCCGTCGGTGTTGTGTGTTGTTGAAGAAAGTCGCGACATCATTGCTCTTGAACGCACCGGTGAATTTCGTGGTCGCTATCACGTGCTGCTCGGCGTCATGAATCCTATTGATGGCGTTGGCCCCGACCAGTTGAAGATCCGCGAACTCGTCATGCGTTTGTCGAACGAAGAGATCACCGAGATCATCGTGTGTACGAACCCCAATACCGAGGGCGAAGTGACGGCGTCGTATCTCAGCCGAATTCTGAAGCCCTTCAATATCCGCATCACGCGACCAGCTTCGGGACTGCCAGTGGGCGGCGACCTCGAATATGCCGACGAACTCACGTTGGGCCGGGCTATCAATGGCCGACGCGTCATCGAAGACTAAAAACCGAAGCCCAGACGCGACCAAGGCACCAGTTCTGCAAAAGGTGCGGGCGGAAAAAGACCTGTTGCAGGACCGGTGCCCTGATATGACAGTTATGTTACAAATGTGACGCAATCATGTCAAGTATTGGGACGTGAGTTACGGTCTTTTCTATGGCAAAGCCCGGAAAAGTTACGATTTACCACAATCAGCATTGAAACAGCAGCGTCAGTGCCGTGAGCATTGCTGCGTGAGCATTGCTGAGGAATTAGGCGTCAACGCCGAAGTGGTTTTGTACATCAAGAATCCGCCCGATGAAGCCACATTGCGCGACATCATCTCGAAGCTTGAAGATCCCGTGACCAGCCTGGTGCGTCGAGACAGCATGTGGAAGAAGCTCGGTCTCGAAGAAAAAGACGCCCAGACCGCCGATCAGGTCGTGAAGTTGTTGGTCAAACACAAACAACTGTTGCAGCGACCAATTGTGGTGACCGCCAAGAAGGCCATTGTGGGCCGACCCAAAGAAAGAATCCGCGAACTACTTTCCTAACCTCGTGATTCTGGTGCCATTTCATTCGGCAATAGCAAACAAAACGACACCAGAATGACAATGAAATGTGAGTATCAGACGGTGGCAGGTCGAAGGTGTCGCCGTCCGCTGAAACCAGCCGCGATGTATAGCAGCAGAGCAACAATCAAGAGATTGCGGTACCCGATCAAAAGCGAACTGTACTCAAGAACACCACCGACCATGGCACCTATGAGATTGGCCGCAAAAGCATTCGCTGAATCGCTGGTGTCGCGGAACCGTTGAGCGAAAATAATGTTGGCCAAAAAGATGGGCGTGAATGCAAGTATGCAAGCAGTCAAAAGCCTTAAGGGCAGACCGAGTGACAACAACGAACTTTGTGGGATCAACCATCCAACAACAATGGCGACCCCGAGAAGTACATACGGAATGAGGAGTTTCTTAATAACAACGCGCCGCGAGATGATGACCGCCAGAAGTACAGACAGCATCACTCCACCAAAAACCAAGGCGTTCACTAACCAGGTTGTGCCGAAGAGCAAAGCGAATTGCACCACGTTCTTCGTTTCTAAAAGAAGGAAGGCGACACCCATAAAGAAGAGATCAAGGTGTGAACGCATACCTCTGAGTGGACCGCCAACAAGTCGCACCAACAATAGCGAGACAAAAAGAATCAATGCCAAAGCAACGAGGTAAAAGCTTGGAATTGACGGAGAACGGAGATAAGGGAATGGCCGGTCGTCTTTTACTGGGTCTGGTGTTGCCGACGTACTCGCCCAAACATCATCGGCTGGACAGGTGACTCCTTCAGGAGAGACACCAATAGTGAGCACTGCAAGTGCCTCGCCGTCAAGTTTTGAAACGCAAGGGGCATGTCCAAAAGCGGCCTCAAGTGTTGCGGCATATCGATCAACTAACCATGATTCGCGATACAAGTTATACATGGAGAAAACCCCGTTTTCAGTGAGGTGTTCACGGTACGAGTTAGCGGCTTCTTGAGTAAAGAGGTAACTCTCAAGTCGAATAGACGAGGCGCCCTGAACCAAAGTCAAAGAGTCAGGGAGAGCGAGAATCATCAAGTCCCACTGCTTATTTGACTGTTCTAGATATGCACGGCCATCGTTGATATGAACATCAACACGGGGGTCGTCGTACGGTCGATTGGCGTGGTTGTCACGAGCAACTTCAAAGAGACGGCGATCAATCTCTACCGCATCAATATGGGCAGCGCCCTCATGAAGACCAACCGCTACGTCGTTACCGCTTCCAGCACCGATGACAAGAAGATCATTGGCAGGAGTTTTATCAGTGCGACGTTCATACACAGTCTGATAAATAGGCAGATCGTATTTCGCGGTTTGGAACCAGTGCGGAACACCATTGACAAGTACTCCAGCACCAACATCGTCGGCGCCTAATCCAGCAACATCTAATGTTTCGGCTTTGTAGTAGGGCGTCCAGATGACATTGCTGTCGCGCGATTCAATTCCGAGGGTGACAACAATTATGAGAAGTGGAATCAGCGTCAGCGCGATTTGACGAAGTTGGCGGGGCCGAATGGTATAGATGAGAATTGCTGCAACAATGACACCCCAGACGACGGGAGTCGCACCGAGAAATGAAAGAACTGTAAAGATTGCAATGCCAATAATGCTTCCGATGAGGTCAAATTGGTAAGCCTCAAGGTTTTTGAGTTTCTTAAAAGTAATGGCGATGCCATTTCCGATACACGCAAGAATTGCGGCAACGGTGAGAAAGATAATCGGTAACGCAATTTCACG
>JBEDJE010000316.1:0-4252 GCA_041172985.1 Actinomycetota bacterium | reverse complement strand
GAATGATACCGACAGCAAATTGTCCACCCTCAATGATGCTATTGCAAAAATTGATAGACAAATTAGTGTTGTCACAAATGAAATCAGCGACTGTGCTTCTTTAGTCGGCGTTGCGTCACCAAACTTTGACAATGTTGGTCATCCATCTAGATTTACCGATCTACAAGGATCTGTTGCCCTTTGGGAAAGAGCTGCAAAGGATGTTTCTGAAATTGAAGACTCGTTGGCTGGAGCACAGGCACAACTTAAAGAAGTAATGAGTCAAAAAAATCCAACAGACACTTCAGTTGGTCCAAAAATCAATCCTCTACTGCTCATAGCGTCTCTTATCTTCGTAGGTGGACTTTCCCTGATACATCCGATCGCGTCAATCGTTGGTGCGGTTGTTTGCGCCCTCGGACTGGCGATTCTGACCAAAAAGGGCATTGTTGCCGTGCCGGCAACAACAGATCAAGCAGTACGAATCCGTAACTCTCAAGATCAAGTAGCCCACTTGCAAGCTCAACTAGCAAATGCAAAATCAGAATGTGAACGCGCCGAGTCCCAGGTTCTTAATCCTTTAAAGGTACTGGGTGCCGTCTATTTGACCGCTGAGACGGCTAAATCGTTTCTGACTCAACTGACGGAGTTAGCCACCAAACTTGTCACCCGAAAAAATCTCTCTGACCAACTGGAATCAACTCGCAATGATGTCAATAAGTTGACGCCCTTGCTCGAGAAAGCGACTTCAGAATTCGCTAGTTTACTGAAGTCTCGCCATATTGCTCAGATTCCAGAATCGGGGGTCTTTGATTCTTGGTTGATTAACTACGAGGATGCCATCAAAGCATCACATCATCTGAGTGAGTTATCCGAGAGATACCTCTCGCTTCAATCACAGTTCACGGAACTTGTGTCTCCTATTGCAAGTGAGATAAATGGACTTTCATGGGCCTTAGTCGATAGCAAACTCAAAGAATATGTGCAGCTTTATTCTGATGTGCATAGTGCGGAGCGGACTCTTCGTGAAGTTGAGATTGAAGTAGCAACTGCCGGTATGGATACTCCTGAGATGCGCGAATTGATCGAGAAGTATTCATCTTCCGAAAGTTTAATCACCCTCCATTCAAAACTGGTGACAGAACTTGAGGACTTGGGTTTCGGACGCGATCGCATCATTGAACGTCGAACCGAAATCAACCAAGAGATAAAGGACCGCGAATCAAGAGAAATTCTCCCCTCTTTACTCTTGAAATTAGGCGAGACAGAAGAATCAATTGAAGAAACAACCACCTCTCAAGCCGCGCTCGCAATTGCCTCCTCATTGATTAGCCAAGTCATTAACTCTTTTGAGGTCGAACACCAAGGCCCTATCATTAAAGAATCCCAAGCACTCATCAGTCGTGTCGTTCCAGATTGGGGAAGTGTGATGTATACCCGCGATGCGGACAAGGTGATCATTGAACGAGATGGCATTGGAGGAAGACTTCGTGCAGATTCTCTCTCGGATGGCGGCCGAGCTTTACTGTACCTAGGAATGCGTTTGGCTTTTGCAAAGACGGATGCGAAAGAGCGTAAAATTTTCTTTCCTCTTATCTGTGACGATCCATTTATTCATTTTGATGATGAACGCACCAGTGCAGCTATGAAACTCTTCGGAGATATCGCAAAAGAACACCAAGTCATCATGTTCACCTGCGAAACCTCAACCCGAGATTTGGCACGTGACCACGGCGCAAAGATCATTGAACTACCAAGCCATTAAGCAGGTGTGTCAGTCGGAAGTTGGGTTTTTGTAAGTTCACGCCAAAGTTCGACCATCTTGCGGCTTGGCGAGGCGTCGCCCCAATCGTCATTAGCCAAGGCTCGGCAATACCCCTGCCACTCGGCCCGTAAAGCAGCCTGATCATCACGTTCGCCATGAAGTCGCATGCGCTGGGCAACCAAATCCTCGTGACCTGGCACAGCAAGCAAACCTTTGGCCGTCGCCCAATAGACCCCATCAAGATCGCCGACCTCGGTACACATCTCGGCCATCATCTGGGCGGCCCGAACTACCAGTATCGCCGCGTCGGTCGCCAGACCTGTCGAATCACACCATATATATAGACAGGTTTCAAACGGCACCCCCCGGACCAGCCCGAGCCCATGTCGCAAGACCTCGACCCCACCGTCCTCGGGCCACCGGCGAGCATGATCGACGCACGCCCGCAAAATCTCAACATCGCTGACAACGCCCAGGTGCAATGGCAACTCATCAGTCAGGGTCACGCCCAGCCATTGCTGACCTTCGGGCGGAAGTTCGGCCACCGTCAAACTGCGCCGCACAGATGTGATGTTTGAAAACGTCGCATCTTTGATCGGTGTATGCCACATTTCGGTACGGGCCGACGACCGACGCTGTTGTGAAGAATGCATGGCTAACCACATCACTAACTCTTCGCTTTTGCTCTTTTCGAATTCCACCCGCTTGCCACACATGTGCCGCACTTCGGGACGACCAAGCACCGACGCCACAAAGGTGTACGGCGGAATCGCCTTTTCAACGGCCAGATGTTGAGATGTGTTGATCCACCGTTCAATCGGCCAAGTCTCAATCACGTCCCCCTCGCCAATGAGCGACCTAATCACATCGATCTCATCAGCGGTACAACCGACCGGCAAAACTGTCACTTCACTCGGACACAAAATCCAGTTACCGCGTTCGTGTCGCAGTCCTGCTCCACCATGTGGAATCTTCCCCCGATAAATCACTGGACAATCAAACTGTGTGGGTTGTTTCTCGAGTAACAAAACGCCAAAAGACTCCTCGGTCATCAGTGCACTCATCAGTTCGTGAGAATTCTCGCGCGCAACAATCACGCGACGCCCCGGAAGATCAACCGACTGCTCACCGACCAACGACACAGCATGAGCAAACGGTGAGAGCGACAAAGACTGCACAATGCCATTCCAAACCTTTTCAGCCAATTCATCTTCGGCTTCAATGCCGAACGAACCAACCACATCAAGATTGATCCACACTTCACCCACGGTCGTCGTGCCGACCGGAAACAGCACAGGCACTGCATCGTTCCCGTGCGCCAACAGAACCAGGGTGTCCAGTTCAACCGAACCATTGAGCTCAAACACACGGGGCGAGAGTTGCGTCCACGGACCCTCAGCCTGAACTGCTTCAACAAACTCGGCTTTCACTGCGACGCTTGATGTGATCACCATACGCAGCAACTTGATCATTGACGGAGAAAGTGAACGAAGCGCCAGATCGAGCCGAGCCATTGCAAGTTCATCAGTGGTTGCCGTTAGTGCCGACTCAATTTCAAGATCTCTCGCTTCTACAGAAATATCTTGCCGTTCAGATTGTTGGCGTTTGCTGCGCAAGCGCATCAGTAGTCCCACCCCTACTGCTGTTGATATGAAACCAATGATCTTGCGGTTGTTGTCAGACGGAACTTCTTGAGGTGCGATACAAAATTCTTCGTTGTTGATGTCCCGCTGCACCGCCTCGGCCGAAACCTGGCGTTGACTCATCAAACTTCCCGACGAAACAATCGGTGTCGCCACCAACAGATACTTCACGAGCCGCGATTGCCAACGTCGACGTTGCTCGGGTCCACCAAAACCATTGCGCACTATTCGAACTGCTGTCGTAAATACCGTTCCCACTATGTAGGCGAGGCTGATCAATGCGACGACCGACAGCACGATGACAACTTGGGATTCGCTCGTCGTCATGACTCAACCAGTTCCGCTGAACGCGTTGCGGTGACACTTCGGCTACCAATTCCAGCGAGACGTAACAGTGTCGTTTGCTGTGTCAGCGTGACTGTCACAGAAACAGTGCGCAGACCAACGGTTACCTGCCCAGTGATTCCATGCGTGCTCAAATACTCTTCAGCGGCGCGCTTGGCTTTCACTGGATCAAGGAGTCGCCAACCCAGTCGCAACAGGGTCACTTGTTGTGCTCCAACCCGCGCCGCATTCTCGGCATGATCGGCAGCTTCAACACGAGCAGCAACTATGCGCCCACCATCAACCGCCAAGCCAGCAGTGACCATAAAACACATCGCAAGGCCCAATACAAAGGCGGTGATGACACCACGATCACGTTCGTTTGCCATGTCAGCCACCAGCCCGATAACGGTCAATGACTTCCGTTGACGATGCCGCCATACTCACTGTGTGTGCACCCAGTAGCGACAATCCGTCATTTGATGTCTGGCAACTGACGGTGACAGTTACAGAAGATGACATGGATGATTGGGCGAAGTTT
>JBEDJE010000315.1:0-2852 GCA_041172985.1 Actinomycetota bacterium | reverse complement strand
TTGCTCAGCATGCTGAGAAGTTGGGCTTTGATGGATTCTTTCGGAGCGATCACTACGTGAAGATGGGCGATCAAACTTCTGGTCTTCCTGGACCGTCCGATGCATGGATCACTTTGGCCGGCATCGCTCGCGAAACATCAACGATTCGCCTCGGAACGTTAGTGAACTCATCAACATTCCGTTATCCAGGTATCTTGGCCATCAGCGTTGCCAATGTTGACGACATGTCAAATGGTCGTGTCGAACTGGGTCTTGGAGCTGGTTGGTTTAACGATGAACACACCAGTTATGGAATCCCCTTCCCCGCGCTTGGCGAACGTTTTGATCGACTTGAAGAACAACTCGCGATTGTGACTGGGCTGTGGGGAACCCCCATTGATCAAACTTTCAACTTCTCGGGCAAACATTTTCAACTCACTAACTCGCCAGCGTTACCCAAGCCAGTGCAATCCCCTGTACCGATCATCATTGGTGGCGGTGGACCAAAGCGAACTCCAGCGTTGGCGGCGCGTTATGCATCTGAATTTAACTTGCCATTTTCTTCGCAAGAAGCTTTTGTTCAGCAGTGCGATCGCGTGAAAGCTGCTTGCACTGAGATCGGCCGCGACCCCAATTCGTTGGTGTACTCAACCGCGCTCATCGTGTGCATTGGTAAGACCGACGCCGACATCAAACGCCGCGCGGCTTTTCTGGGTCGCGAAGTTGACGAATTGAAACTCAACGGTGTCTGCGGCACCCCCGCCGAAGCCATCGAAAAACTGCAGTCATGGAAAGCAGTTGGGGCCGACCGCGCCTACCTACAGGTTCTGGATCTGAGTGACTATGATCAGCTCGACCTCATTGCATCAGAGATCACGCCGACCGTGTGCAACTAGGCATTGATCTCACTGGACTGATAAAACAAACGTATGAGGTTTGCGAAAATACTGCTTTTGCCCATGGTTTTGTTGAGTTGCACCACAGATGATTCATCGTCAATCTCGCCGATCACATCTGTGATTCAAGCGACCGAAACAACGTCGGACCTCAAAGAAACAACTGCCCCAACCTCGACAACCATCGTTGAGCCAAGTTCAACCGCCGCTCCGGTCAATACTCTTTTCAACTTCTCCGACAGCAAGTCACTAATTGGTTGGTCAACTCAAAATGACACCGTCATGGGAGGTGTCTCACAAAGCACTGCCACTTGGGATTCTGGTCAACTGGTTTTCGCCGGAGATCTGTCGCTCGACAACAACGGCGGCTTCACTTCGCTGATCAGTCCAATCGATATGTCTATTGGGACTGCATTGATTGATGGCCGAGCAATCGTGGTTACAGCCGTCGGAGACGGCAAGACTTATCTACTGCAATTACGCCTCGCCAACAACACTCGCTTCATTCAGCGTTTCACCACACAACCCAATGAACTCGGTACCTACGTATTACCTCTGAACGAGTTTGAAGCAGTCGACTGGAGACTTTCGGTGATTCCTAATGCCGAACCAATGGATGTTTCGAAAATCGGGCAAATCAGCATTTATCTTCTTGACAAACAGACTGGCACTTTTCGTTTGGCCATCTCATCAATCACATTTGACTGAGGGATCATCTCAACTCGCTTGAGTCGCTGCCTTCACCAAATTGTCCATGGTGACTTCCATGTTCTTTAAGTTATGTGCACCACGATCAGCGACCCCGCTCACCAGCTTCCCAAGAAAGTTAGAGAGAGCACTACGGTGATCAATCCAACTATGGGTGACCTTGCAACCAGTTGCGGTTGGTTCGATGTCATAGACCCAGTCACACCAGTTCTTGCCGCCAACCATGAGACCGAATGACAACTTCTTTGGCGCTTCACAGGCATTGACTTTGACTTTTGTCGCCCATGATTTTTTGCCATTCTGATTACGACCTTTGAAAGTTGCGCCAACTGCTGCGCCAGTCGCTGGAGCGACCCACTCGCCTCCCCGATTTTCAGGGGACCATTCACCCATACGAGGCAGGTCGGACACCATGGCCCAAATTTTCTCTGGTGTCACTGAAATCTCACGAGTAACCGAAACTGAAGTGTTAGTAGACATAGGCGAAAACCTAACAGACCTACAAACGACAATATTGCTCTAGTGCTTCCCACAAGAGTTGTCGAACTTCGGGCGTGTCGGCTTTTCTCGTTGCTGAGGTTTTGTGAATGGGCCAAGTCTCGCGGTCACACCAAAAGGTTCCAGACGCACTCGGCAATGTGTCAACCGCTGCCAGCCACGCAATTGTGTCGGCCCCTTCACGTGCCGAGCGCAAAATTGGAGCAGTCAGACGACGAAATCCGGGAATGCTTTCTTGATTCGGGGACTCGTTCGGCCCACATTTCATTCAGTGTTACCTGCAATCGTTTTGCGATTGCGTACTGCTGGGAGCCGTTGTACTTGTCAGCAGACATCTCAAGCGAAGCACCATGACGTAGGTCGGGAATTCCCTTTGTGTACATTCCTCCCGACGAGACTGTGACAACCCGTCCGCCACGAAGTTCAGGCAATAACAATGAGGTCATGAGGTACGGCCCAACAACATGCGACGCAATGGTTTGTTCAATTCCGTCAGCCGAAACCTCACGAGAATTGAGTAATGCGCCAGCATTATGAACGAGGACATCGATGTGACTTGTCAACTTTTGAATGTCCTCGCACGCCCGACGAACAGCGGCGAGATCACCCATTTCAGCAATGACCGATTCAGGTTTTCCTGCCACACACTTGGGTCCGATTTCGGCGATCATGGCCGCCAACTTTTCAGGATTGCGTCCCACCAAAATCAACCTGGCACCCGTGGGCGCAAGCAGCCGCGCCACTTCTGCTCCAAGACCCGACGTTGGACCA
>JBEDJE010000314.1:0-2782 GCA_041172985.1 Actinomycetota bacterium | reverse complement strand
GCAGCAGGAATTCGTGCGGCGCTTCCTGATGCACAGTTAGAGAGTCTGATTCTTGACTTGGGTTCATTGAAATCAGTGCGTGCTGCGGCCGCTGAGTTCATGTCGCGCGGTATTCCCTTGCATGGTTTGATTTTGAATGCCGGAATTATGGCGACGCCACTCGGACACACTGTCGATGGATTTGAGCAACAGTTCGGAGTTGATCACCTTGGACATTTCTTGCTGGCTCGAGATCTGTTGCCGCGACTCGTTGAGTCTGCGCCGGCACGAGTGGTTGTTTTAAGTTCGGCCGGTCACCGAATGGGTGATGTTGACTTTGATGATGTGAACTTTGAACATCGTGATTACGAACCCTTCTTGGCCTACGGTGCTGCCAAGACCTGCAACGTTTTGCATGCAGTTGAAATCGACAAGCGTTACCGAGACAAGGGTGTTCGTGCTTTCGCGGTTCACCCAGGAGTCATTCATACTGAACTTGGTCGCTATATGACCGAAGAGACCATGGCGTCACTCATCTCTCGTTTATCTGAAAGCCCAGCAGTAATGGCTTGGAAAACTCCCGAGCAAGGTGCCGCCACTTCGGTATGGGCGGCTACGTCGCCGTTGCTTGAAGGTCGTGGCGGCGAGTATTGCGAAGACTGCAACGTCAGCGCCGTTGTTCCTGATGACGAGCTCAATGAAGGGGGAGTAGCTGCGCGGGCAGTAGACCCGACTAGGGCTGCAGCACTGTGGGCGTTGAGCGAAAAGCTCGTCGGCTGATTTTAAGAATCAGCAGATTTGTTACGGTGTCGACATGGCCACGATTCTCGCCCATATCAAGGTGAAGCCCGGTTGCGAGGCGCAGTTTGAGCAGATCTCGAAAGACCTCTATGGAGCCAGTCACGGTAGTGAACCTGGTTTGTTGCGCTATGAGTATTGGCGAGGATCAGAACCGCAGACGTATTACACGCTCTTGGCCTTCACCGATTTTCGAGCGTTTATCAGCCATCAGACGAGTGAACATCACGAAGTTGCTTCGCCGTTGCTTGGCTCAGTTTTGGCTGGTCTTCGTTTGGAATGGGTTGACCCTATTCAAGGTGGATCTGAGTTGCCGCCGACCGAAAATCAGGATTTAAGTAATTCGCTTGATGAATTAACTCGGACGTATGCCAAAAGATTTGCTGCGCAGGTGGCACCATGGTGGAACGAAGTCCGCTAACCATAAGATAAACAACAAGAGAATCAACTCATCAACTGTTCGGGGGAACAAAATGACTGACATGATCGACCGAGATTCGGAAAAGACACCGTGGTTTTTGCGAGGCAATTACGCACCGGTCTTTAATGAAATCACCGATACGAATTTGCGCGTGACCGGTTCAATTCCGAAGAGTTTGTCTGGACTGTATGTGCGCAACGGTTCGAACCCGAAAGATGGTCAGGCTGGTCATTGGTTCTTTGGTGACGGCATGGTTCACGGAATTCGTCTGGAAGGTGGCCAAGCAAAGTGGTATCGCAACCGCTACGTGCGCACCCCGAAGTGGGAAAAGGGCCTTGATGCAATGGATCCCGAGACTATGTTCGATCCAACGGCGAGTGCCGCCAATACTCACGTGCTCGGACACGCTGGTCGAATTTGGGCCCTAGAAGAAGGTCACTTGCCATGGGAGCTTTCGCGAGAACTCGAAACGATTGGTAGTGAAGACTTCGGTGGAAAACTGAAGACGGCATTTACAGCGCACCCGAAGTTGTGCCCCGAAACCAATGAGTTGCATTTCTTTGGCTATTCAGCAGTCGCTCCATTTTTGACATATCACGTACTTGATGGCAGTGGACAGTTAGTGCACACGGCAGATATCACTGTTCCGGCAGGCACGATGATGCATGACTTCATGATCACCCGCGATCATGCAATCTTTATGGACCTGCCTGTGGTGTTCAACCTCGACAAGATGGCTGAAGGACTTCCGCCAATTGGCTGGGATGACAACTACGGAGCCCGCATCGGCATCATGCCGCGTATGGGAACCGATAAAGATGTGCGTTGGTTCAATGTAGACCCGTGCTATGTCTTCCACCCATTGAATGCTTACGTTGATGGTGATGAAGTGATTTGCGATGTGGGTCGTCACGAATCAATGTGGCGTGGATCAATGGACAGCTTCGAGCCGTGTTACATGTATCGCTGGTCGTTCAATATGAAAACTGGCGCTGTACGTGAAACTCAAGTAGACGACTGGGCTCATGCATTCCCGCGTGTCGACGATCGTGTGATTGGCTTGAAACACCGTTACGGCTGGGTTGCCGGCTCACGTCCTGGCGCAACCGGAGAAATGGGCGAGCCTGGCGTTGTGGCACGTTACGACATGAGCAACGGTTCAAAGACCATTCATGATCTTGGACCAAACGCTCATCCTGGTGAGTTCGTCTTCGTGCAAGATTCTGCTTCTTCGTGCAAGATTCTGCTTCGGCTAACGAAGATGAGGGTTACGCAATGGGGTTTGTGTATGACGATGCAACCGATTCAACTGACTTGGTGATTTTGGACGCGAGCGATCTCGCCAAAGCGCCGGTCGCCCGTGTTCATCTGCCTCAGCGTGTTCCATTCGGCTTCCACGGAAGTTGGGTCGACGACTCAACTATGTGAATTGCTTGAACGACTATGTGAGCGACAGATTTCTCACATAGTCGTAGAAGCCCAATAAACGTTCGGATGGTTCGTACATTTCGATGAAATGTCCGAGGTCATGTCGAGAATCACAAAAGACAAACTCTTGTCCACCACTGGTTTGGGCATGGAGAA
>JBEDJE010000313.1:2395-4908 GCA_041172985.1 Actinomycetota bacterium | reverse complement strand
TACTACCGATCGTTATCGTGAAGTTTGCGCATTGGCGCAGCCCTACGGAATCACAGTTGTGTGTGAATTTCTGCCAATCTTTCCGTTGAATACTTTGTCAATGGCGATCGAAATAGTCAGGTCTTCAGGTGCATTTAACGGTGGAGTATTGATTGATAATTTGCACTTATCGCGATCAGGTTCATCGGTTGAAGAAGTGCAGGCCTTCCCAACTGAACTCTTTCCCTATCTTCAGATCTGCGACGCAGTGGCAGAACGTCCTACTGAGTTTGGTGAATTATTAGATGAAGCTCTCAATGGCCGACTCTGTCCAGGCGAAGGTTCGTTGCCCATTGCAGAATTGATGCAGGCCATTCCCGACGTGCCCTTGTCCTTTGAAGTTCGTTCAAAGTTCTTGCGTGACATTACTGACCCAGTTGAGCGGGCCAAATATTTGCTGCGGTTCGCACAACAAACGTGTGGCGATCTCTAGTCGGTTCGCTGAGGTGTGAAGTAATCGGAGAGCGCAAAGTCGGAGGGTTGATCAAAAAATGAACGAATTCGCACCAAAAGACCTGATTCGTCGACAATAAAGATTTCAATACTGCGAATTGTGACTTTTTCGCCAGCAAGATCGCCTTCGTTGCGCATGACTACAGCAGCCTCGTTGCCGGCTGCAACAACGTGTTCGGGATGCAGGGTCCAGCGCCGCCCTGGTTTGAAAGAACGATCCCACGATTTATAGACGGCGTCCAGTCCGATCTTTTCGGGTGTACCTACAGGGTCTTCAAAGATCATGTGAGGTGAGAAGAGTTGAACCCAATTCTCGCGGTCCATGGCATTCCACAAAATCACGTGCGAGTGAACGGCTTGTTGAACTGGGGTCATGTCGAAACACTCTTTCTTACGATGCAGCGGCGAAGAAATCGCCGACAACTGCTCGTGATCTTTCGAGAGAAACATTGAGTTCTGCTTTGATGTTGTCGGGAACAGTGGGGTCGAGTAGGTCGCTTAAGATTGGTCGAACGACGACCCCATTCTTTTTGTCAACCCAGGTTGGATACACAACAGGTTGTTCAACCTGCACTGAACCATCTGGGTTGAGGGTGACATTAGTTGTGACGATCATTCCGTCTTGAGTTTTGTTGGGGAAGGCATCAGTGGTTGGAAGGTAACTGATGAGATTGCTGAGTCCGAAGATTGTCCAGACTCCATTGACTTGTTCAATCTTTTGCACGACATGAGCGTGATGGCCGACCACTAAATCAATCAATCCAGACTTTGTGATGGCATCAGAATTCGTTAACTGAAAATCGCTGAGATCAGTTTGTGTTTCGCGGCCCCAGTGCATGCTGACGATCACGACGCGTGCACCCATATCGCGTGCCTTTTGAGCATCAGCAATGATTCTCGCTGGGTCGATCAGCGCGGAGCGCCACGTTTCACCGTTCGGTGCTGGGATGTCATTGAACCCAAATGTGTACGAGAGATGCGTGACCTTGATGCCTTTGACGTCAATGACCTTGGGTTCGATTTCATCAGGGGTGCGAGCCATTCCAGCTTGGCCGAGACCGAGCGCATCGAATTCATTGAGGGTTGCTTCGATACCTTTCACGCCTTTGTCAAACGAATGGTTGCTTGCGGTTGAGCAGCGATCAAATCCCATTCCTTTGATCGCCCACGCGAGTTCGGTCGGGGCTGAATAGAGCGGATTAGTCGTGGGCTTTTCGCCAAGGGCAACTAACGGAACCTCAAGGTGACAGATCGCTAGGTCGACGCCCTCAATCAGGGGCTTGACTCGGGCGAACATTGGGGTGAAGTCGTAGCCACTTCCGCCAGCATTGACCGTGGCGGCTTTCCAGACTTGGCTATGAATCAAGATGTCTCCCGCAAAGGCAAGGCTCATGGTGACTGGCGAGGGGACCACAGTTGTGGTTTCAGCTGGGATGGTTGAAGTCTCGACGACTGGAGCCAAGGTACTGGGGGTCAATGCCTGATCGGTGGCTCCAGGGACTGTTTCGCCGTTCCCGCAGGCGGCCAAAGTGAGCCCCGTGAGAACTGCAACGGCGGTGACGAGGCGGCGAAGGTTCACAGTGCGAGTTTAGTGATGGATGAGTGAAATTGATGAGAGCCCGCTGTACTGCTGGTGCACTCCATATGGCAATATTTGAACCTATGACCGTAAACATTGGAAATCTTCTTGCCCGTCGAGCCCACATCAATGGAACTATTGAGGCCCTGTATGACGTAGCTGCCGGGCGCCGCTACACCTACGCCGAACTCAACAGCGAAACTAACAAGGTCGCTTCGCTACTTGTTGATGCCGGAGTGAAAAAAGGTGATCGCGTTGCATTGTTGCAAATGAACTCGGCCGAGTTCATGACTGCGTTTTTCGCCACTGCCAAATTGGGTGCGGTCATTGTTCCGTTGAACTGGCGACTTGTTCCCGACGAACTTGAATTCATTTTGAAAGATTCGGGAACAACCGTTCTTGTCTTCGGTGCAGAGTTTGCGGCAAATGTTTCTGAATTGCA
>JBEDJE010000313.1:0-2381 GCA_041172985.1 Actinomycetota bacterium | reverse complement strand
GCTCGTGACTTTGTCGCTGAATCAGCAACTATGTCGAACGCCGAGCCTGCGGTGACGGCATCTGGCGACGACTTGTTGTACATCATGTATACGTCGGGAACAACTGGTTTGCCCAAGGGCGTCATGCATTCACACAACACTCAGTTTTGGGCGCTGTCAACCATGTGCACCACGAGTGACTTGGCCCGTGGCGATCGCTACATCAACCCGATGCCGATGTTCCATGTGGGTGCATTGACACCGGCGTTAGGAAACATCTTTGTCGGTACGACTCACGTTTTGATGCGAGCCTTTGATCCAGTCAAAGTATGGGAGATCATTGACTCAGAGCGCATTAATAACGGACTCTTTGTGCCCGCAATGTTGAACTTCATGCGAATGGTGTACGACCCGTCGAAGTACAAGCACGAACATCTCCGTTGGCTCATGGCTGGCGCGGCTCCAGTACCAGTGTCGCTCATTATGGCGTACGCCGAAATTGGTATTGAGGTCAACCAGGTATACGGACTGACCGAAACTTGTGGACCCGCCTGTCTGACATCAAAAGAAGATGCCATCACCAAAGCCGGTTCAACCGGTAAAGCTTTCTTCTTGTCAGAAGTAAAAGTTGTTCGTCCCGACGGAACCGAATGCGATGACGATGAAGCTGGCGAGGTATTGATTTCGGGTGGGCACATGATGCTTGGCTACTGGAATCGACCAGAAGCAACAGCTGATGCGTTGAAAGATGGCTGGTTGTACAGCGGTGACGGAGCGATCCGTGACAAGGACGGATTTATTTTCATTCAAGACCGCATTAAAGACATGATTATTTCGGGTGGCGAAAATGTGTATCCCGCCGAAATCGAAAATGTCATTATGGGCTTGGCCGGAATCGGCGAAGTGGCAATCATCGGAATCCCGTCCGAAAAGTGGGGAGAATCACCACTGGCAATTGTCGTGCGAAAAGACGAAGCAGTGACAGAGGCTGCGGTGCTCGAACATTGTGCCGACAAACTGGCTCGATTCAAGCAACCAGTTGCAGTGCGCTTTATCGATCTGATTCCGCGCAACCCTTCGGGCAAAGCTTTGAAGAAAGACCTGCGCATTCAGTTCAAAGACGTCGTTGGGCCCTGATTTTTAGATCAGTACTTAACCGGCATGCTGTGAATGCCGGCAATAAAGCTGCTGTGCATTCGTTCAAAGTCGCCGTTGGCTTCAACGTTTGGCATGCGGGTCAATAGTTCTTTGAACATCACTGCGAGCTCGACTCGTGCGACGTGCATGCCAAGACACAGGTGTGGTCCGCCAGCACCAAACGCGACGTGTGGGTTGGGGTCGCGAGTGATGTCAAATGTGTTGGGATTGACAAAGACGTCTTCATCGCGATTCGCCGAGCCGTAGAACATCACCACACGTTCACCGGCCTTGATGTGTTGACCGCGAATAGTGGTGTCTCCCATGACGGTTCGTTTGAAATGTGAAACCGGACTACTGAAGCGCAGCATTTCTTCGATAGCAGTTGCAAGATGCCCATCAACATTTGACATCAACTTTGCTCGCTGATCGGGATGATCAAACAACAGTTGTAATCCGGCCGCAAGCAAGTTGCGGGTGGTGTCTCCGCCAGCATTGACAAGCAACAAGAAAAACCATTGAAACTCTTCGTCGGTCAAGCGATCGCCGTCTACTTCCGCGTTGATCAAAATGGTCGCAAGATCATCGCCTGGAGCCTTGCGCTTTTTGTCGGCGACTGATTGTCCGTACATCAACATCTCGCCAACTGCGGCCATCTTGACTTCGGCAGGAGCGACGGCGTCATCGTTGGTATGCATGATTTCGGTGAGGTCATACAAACGCTCACCGTCTTCGCGTGCCCATCAATTCAGCAATTAATCCAGATGGCAATCGGCCAGCAATTTCACTCACGAAGTCGCACGAACCTTTTTGCATCGCTGCATCGACGATTTCTCGGGCGAGTTCTTCAATTCGCGGGCGAAGTAGTGGAGCGTTCTTTGGTGTGAAGCCGCGCGAGACCAACAACTTAAATCGATCGTGTTGGGGCGGATCCATATTGAGCATCATCCGGATCCATATTGAGCATCATCAGACGTTGTGCGTAGAGTCCCATCGGATCGGGGTCGGGCAACATCACGCCGGTTTCGTACGAACTAAAGATTTTCGGCGTGCGGCTGATGGCACGGATGTCGTCGTACTTGGTGATGGCCCAAAAGCCCGGACCGTCTGGCTCGTCGTGCCAAAAGACAGGAGAGTTGGCGCGCAGCCATGCGTACTGGTCCCACGGATGACCGTGTTGAGCAAAGTACTCGGGATCAATGAGATTGATTGCTGGTGCCATTGCTTGACTCCTTAGTTTTCGCCCGGAAACGAATAGGTGACAT
>JBEDJE010000312.1:0-2513 GCA_041172985.1 Actinomycetota bacterium | reverse complement strand
GTTGAGACATATATATCACTTATTAACAACTCATATAAGAAACCGATCAGACATTTGTCCTATTCAGAGAAAAGATTGTCGTTGAAGCGCACACTTTGCTGCACCCTCGTCGTTTGCTTGGTATGACAACAACAACGACAGCCCAAACAATTCCCCCGACCACTGCCACACCCGAGACCGCTCAGGCGACTTTTATCTCGATCGTGGCCGATGCCAGCGGTTCGATGAGCCACTTGCACGAAACCGTGATCAAGGGTCTCAACGACTTCATCGCCGAACAAGCCACTACAGATAACGATGCCAAAGTCACGATTGTGCAGTTTCCTTCAGTCAAAGACGAAGACGGCATCCAGACGATTCTGCCCAAGAGCAATGTCAAGACAGCTCGCAAGATCACCGGCGACGATTACGTCATCAACGGTATGACCCCGTTGTACGACGCCATCGGCGCAGTCATCAAGAAGGCCGACCAGCGCATCGCCAAGCGTGTCGCCAAGGGCAAAGATCTTGAATCACAAGTCGTCGTGATCTTCACCGATGGTGGCGAAAATGCCAGCCGCAAGTTCACGAAAGACGCGATCTTTAGTTTGATCGCCGAACGCAAAGCTCAAGGTTGGGTCTTCGTCTTCCTCGGCGCCAATCAAGATGCCTTCGAAGAAGGTGGCCGAGTCGGTTTTGCCGCTGGCAACACCATGAACTTTGTCGCCTCCGAAGAAGGTATGACCAATGCGCTGTTGAGCGTGTCTCGCTCGGTTCGTGCTTACTCGGCAATGCCGATGGCAGAGCGCTTCATGGTGAGCGATGCGATCTTCTCGATTGAAGATGAAGAGGACGACGATCTCTGATCTTGCAGGTTCGTGTGCTGTCGCCCCGCCAACGAGGTGACAGCACACATTCCGCCGTCCCGTTCGTTTAGTTAGTAGCCAGCCAAACATGAGGAGAAAATATTGAAGCCTGAAGGCCCCCGCAAAGTGACAGCACCCGGATCCATCAAACCCATAACACTCGTCGAACCCGACCTCCCCTCGTGCTGGAAAGACGTCAATGACGCTCTCGCCGCCGGAATCGATCGCCTGATTTTGTTCGGGCCTCCAGGCACAGGAAAAACCTTCGGTGGTCTCAACTTGGGTGACGTCACTGGTGGCGCATTCAGATTGATTTGCAACGAAGACATGACCGCTGCCGATGTCACGGGTCACTTCATGCCGACAGCTGATGGCACCTGGAAATGGCTCGATGGAGCAGTGCTCAAAGCGTGGCAAGGCAATGGTCAAACTGGTGGTCGCATTGTGGCCGACGAAATCGATCGTGCATCTGGCGATGTTTTGTCGCTCTTGCTCAACATGTTTGATACTCCCGAAAGTGCGTCATGGCAACACCCCGACTCAGGTCAGGTATTTACACCACGCAAAAACTTCTCGGTCGTCATGACGACGAACATCGAAGATATGCACGACTTGCCTAATGCGCTCAAAGACCGCTTCCCCATTGCGATTCGTATTGATCGACCGCATCCAGGAGCACTTGCGCAATTGTCGCCACACCTTCGTGCGCCAGCTGCTGCAGCAGTTGATGCCGACAAGGCTCGGCGATTCAGCGTGCGTTCATTCATGGCCTTCGATCAACTCTGCATCAAAGGCATGGACATTGAGCGGGCGGCATTCTTGGTCTTTGGCAACCACTCCAGAGACATTCTTGATGCCATTCGAATTGACAGCGTGGCCAAGGCTCCGGCTGCCAAGCCAGTTGCGAAGGCATCATGACGGGCGGCTCCACCGCACGCAAAAACAAGAACCAGCGCGCAGTCATTGAGAAGCGCGTTGCCATGCCCGAGTGGCTGTCACGCGAAGACCGTATCGCCGCACCTTGGACAGTTGTTGAAGGTGCGGCGCAACGCGGCGAAGCATTCACTGACTTGGCCGCTCACCACATGCAGATTCCTGTTGGTGCCGACGAAACTTCTCGATGCGTGAGAGCTCACGAGTTGATGCACGCCAAGGTCAGTCCAACTCATATTTGGATACCAGATGATGTTGCTTACATCTCTTTCGAGACCATGACGGTTGCCGAAGAGTTTCGTGTCAACATGTTGGTTGATTCCGTTGGGTTTCCGGTCATGCAATATCTTGCTGACGGTAGCGAAAAACGCACTGGTGAACGACTAGCGCAAAACAACGACTGGAATTCTCTCGTCCATATGACTGCAGCAACGGTCGGCACCAAAGCATTTGCTGGTCTCATCAGCGGCGTGAAATCCGTTCGACCTGAATGGGTCGCAACTTTGCGCGAACTCGGTCGACAAATGCGAAAAATGTGGAGGGAAGCTGCCTCACACGGGATTGACAACATCGCATCAACTGAGCCTTGGGAACAGGCAACAGTGGGTTGGGCATTCACGGTTGAGATTGCGCGTTTCATTCATCGAGTTCTCATCAATGAATCAGCAGAAGGTGAAGTCCCTCCCGATGCCGATTCACTCAAGGGCGGAACTCAAGGCGTGCCGGGAAGGTTTG
>JBEDJE010000311.1:0-2737 GCA_041172985.1 Actinomycetota bacterium | reverse complement strand
GGCGATCATCCAGCACGGGGTATGCGGTGGTTGTCATATGGATATCTCGGTATCTGAACTCGACATCATGAAGCGCTTGCCAGCCGACCAAGTTGCCGAGTGTCCTAACTGCAATCGGCTACTCGTTCGATAACAATGTTTTTCTGGTTCATCGGAACGGCTGTCTTGTCGGTGTGGTTTGTTTTTCGCGACCCAGCGTTTGATCATCGAACATTGGTGATTGGACTGCGAGCGTGGCGATGCTGGTGGCGGTCATGTTGGCAACCATCGGACGGCGGCCAATTCGTAAGCGCTTGTTGGCAATTCCGATCGGCATGTTTTTACACCTGATTTACGATGGTGCATTCAATAACACGCAAGTTTTTTGGTGGCCTTTCACCGGACTTTCTTTTTCGGGTGATCGACTTCCCGTTGTCGATCGAGGAATGCTGAACATTGGTTTTGAAATAGCGGGGTTGTTGATGTGTGCTTTTGCATGGAAGAAATTCCGGCTCGGTGAACCGCAACGTCGTCAGAACTTTTTAAAGTCAGGCACGTTGTCCGAATGAACGGGTTCAGTCATGGCTAGCGGTTCAATCATCATTGTTCGACATGGACGCACTGTGTTCAATGCGACTGGTCGTTTGCAAGGCCGAACCGATAACCCATTAGATGAAGTGGGGCTTGCTCAGGCCGAAGCGGTGGCTCGTTATTTGCAACCCGAGTTGTTACCCGACGCCTTGTTCATCTGCAGTCCATTGCTGCGTGCGCGGCAAACAGCGACAGCGATTGTTGAACGGGTAGGAAATTCTTATGAGATCGACGAACGTTGGATCGAACTTGATTACGGCGCGTACGAGGGTTTGCGTCAAGCCGAGGTTCCCGCTGATGTTTGGCGATCGTGGCGAAGCGATAACAATTTCGCAGCACCAAATGGGGAGTCGTTGAATCAGGTGCAGGAACGTGTGAGTCATGCGTGCGATGATTTGGCACATCGCCTTGATGGTCGAACCGCAGTCGTCGTGTCGCATGTATCTCCCATCAAGTCGGCCGTTGCTTGGGCCTTGGGTGTGGATGTCTCGGTCGGCTGGAGGACTCAACTTGTCACGGCTTCAATCACTCGACTCTCGGTGTCGGCTCATGGGGCGGCGTTGACGTCGTTCAATGAAGTCGCTCGCTCGGGGTTGGGCCCAACAAAACTCAGTTGGCCACCAATTTCTGGGGGTTTCCCTATGCGACGGATATGTGACCCGTCGGTAACCTTCGCTACGCTTAATGAGTCCGCACTTTACGTGCCTTAACGAGGGGGAATCCCATGCCCGAAGCAGTCATTGTTGCCACAGCCCGTAGTCCGATCGGACGAGCCAATAAAGGTTCATTGGTGTCATTGCGCACCGATGAAATGGCCGCCCAGATCGTTCGTGCTTTGATGGCCAAAGTTCCATCGGTCAAGGGTTCTGACATCGAAGACCTCATCATTGGTGTGGGTCAGCCCGCAGGTGAAGCTGGTTTCAACTTGGGACGCATGGTTGCGTTGTTGGCCGGAATTCCCGAAGCGCCTGGCGTTGTCGTGAACCGTTACTGCTCGTCGTCGTTGCAGACCATTCGTATGGCTGCACATGCCATCAAGGCCGGCGAAGGCGATTGCTTTATCGCTGCTGGTGTTGAAGCGGTGAGTCGTTACCAGTTCGGCGCGGCCGACACTGCACCAAACCCAGTATTCAAGGGTCCAGGTGAGCGCACCAAACTGCGCGCGCTTGGTGGACAGCCCGTATGGACTCCGCAAGATGGTTTGGCCGATGCCTACATGGCGATGGGTCAGACTGCAGAAAACGTTCGCGAAGTTGAAGGCGTGAGCCGTGAAGACATGGACTGGTTCGCCAAGCGCAGCCAAGACCTCGCAAGCGCCAACGTGTCGAATGGTTTCTTTGATGCTGAAATCTCGCCGTTGACTCTCGAAGACGGAACAGTTGTCAGCAAAGACGATTGCCCGCGCGAAGGAACAACCCTTGAAGGTCTTGCTGGTTTGAAGCCGGCGTTCCGCCCCGATGGTCAAGTCACTGCTGGTAACGCTTGCCCGTTGAACGATGGTGCTGCTGCAGTCATGGTGATGAGCGACACTAAGGCCAAGGCTTTGGGCTTGACACCACTCGCACGTTTCGTGTCGAGCGGTGTGTCATCGTTGAACCCCGAAATCATGGGACTCGGACCTGTTGAGGCTTGCCGTCAAGCGATGAAGCGCGCCGGTATGAGCATCAACGACATCGACTTGGTTGAAATCAACGAAGCATTTGCTGCGCAAGTTTTGCCGTCGGCTAAGCACCTCGGAATTTCAATGGACAAGCTCAATATCAATGGTGGAGCAATTGCACTTGGTCACCCATTCGGTATGACCGGCGCACGCATTATGACCACTTTGATTCACGGCTTGCAGGCCAGCAACAAGAACGTCGGCATGGAGACCATGTGTGTCGGCGGCGGCCAGGGCTTGTCGATGATCATCGAGCGCATGAGCTGAACTAAAAAACAACAACTCGGTTGTCGTTCTGATGCCGGTGAGTGCCAATTCTGGTGCTCGCCGGCATTTGTTTTATGCGGGTGATGCTTGGGGAAGTTTGCGGGCAAGCACTTGGGCAACTGAGCCCATGAGTAGTACGCACGCTCCGGCGATCGTAAACAAAGTTGGTGCTGAGACTTGTCCGTAGCCCCAGGTTGCCAAGATGGCGACAACTGCAGCCAGAAGTTGATTGCACGCACC
>JBEDJE010000310.1:3159-4768 GCA_041172985.1 Actinomycetota bacterium | reverse complement strand
CCTCTTGGCAAGGTATTTCATGCCGGAACACTTGCCGGTAATCCAATGGCAACAGCCGCTGGCTTGGCAGCCTTAAGCGAACTTTCAACCGATGTTTACGCCGAACTTGAATTGCGCGCTACGCGGCTAGCAAGTCTGATCACCGATGCGACGAGCGCCGCAGGTTTGCCGGTCACTACATCGCGGGTTGGCACATTGGTCGGCATCTACTTAGGCAATGCTCTCGGTGGCTCACGTTTACCGATCAACTTCGATGAAGCTAAGAAAACTGATGAAGCGTTGTATGCGCGCCTTTTCCATTCGTTATTGAATGAAGGTGTCGCCATGGCGCCAGGTGCCTATGAAGCAATCTTTGTTGGTCTCGGTCATACCGATGCGGTGATGAACGATCTAGCCGATCGTTTTCATCGAGCTGCTCGCGCAGTGACTGCCTGAAGCCGTACGATCTCAACGTGCGACAGTTTCTGAGTTGGCGATATTGGGCTGCATTAGGTGTGCTCTTTGCGATGACTGGCGTGTTGTGGGCCTGTCAAGGCGGAAATAGTCCAACCGAAGTTGTCATCAATGCCAATTCACGGCGTATTGATTTGATTGCGCAGACATCAACGATTCGTTCTGATGGAACATGGTCGGTATCTGGTGGAGTTGTTCGTGGTGATGCAACGGCAGTTTTGACAGATGGTCGAGTGTTGACATTGGCCGATGGAACTTTGGCCGAATCGTCGTGTCTATTCCCTGATGCTCTCAATGCTTGCGTTTTGTTAGCGGACACTTTGGGTGATGGGGTTGTGTGGTTTGCATTAGTTGCCGCACCAGCAGAGGGAACAACCGAACTTGAATTGCCCGCTATCGACGTTCTGCTTGACGGCGTGACATATGCGCAGCTAGTCAATGGTTGGGAAATACCTTTACTCGACAAAGTTGTGCGGCGCTGTAAAGAAGAAACACCAAATCTCACCGCGTTCGTGCAAAAGTTCGCCGATCGTCACGTCACCATTATTGACCTTGAGCAATCTCAGGTTTCTGCGGTGCGTTGTATTGGTCAATAAATACTGATTAATTCGCTGGCTAACTAAGCATTTGGAGCAAGTCGCACAATTGCTGCTGCTGCTTTGTATGCAGCTTCTGCCGGACCAATTTCGTCGGGGCGCAACAAGTTGGACATGATGCGCACTACCCATTCCATGAGTGTGCGGTTACTCATTCCGACGCGGGATAACTCACGCATGATCGCTGGTTGACCAATAATGCGGGCAAATAAACGCGCCACTTTGAAGTACTGACCGAACTCATCGTCAATGAGAGTTTGATAGCGCTGCAATGCAGTGGGATCGTTGTTACGAATTGCTTCAGTTAAAACTTGTGCTGCCATGCGAGCGGTCTCATAGGCGTAGTCGATGCCTTCACCGTTGAATGGATTCACACTGCCAGCGGCGTCACCGACAACGAGATATGTTGGGCCCGATTTTGGTCCAACCGATCCGCCCATGGGGATTCGACCCGATGTTGCTTTACCAGTTGGTTGTTCGGGATTGATTTCCCAGCGATCGGCGATCAGATGCGCGTATTCATCGAGTAAGTGCGTGGTGTTGACACTCTTGAAATCACG
>JBEDJE010000310.1:0-3106 GCA_041172985.1 Actinomycetota bacterium | reverse complement strand
CCAGGCATCGGATTGCCTTGACGATCTTTCACTTCAAGCGCTGACTCGATCCATGGTTCGGCGTGTCGTGGTGTTTCCCAATATGAACGGATAGCGATTCCGTAGGGCCACTCTTTAGTTCGGAATGTTCCGAGAGCGCGACCGAATCGACTGTTCGCGCCATCAGCAACAATCACATAGCGCGCGGTGATATCGAATGGGGTTTCTGAATTTTGTGCTTGAACAGTTGCGCCGCGAACAAATCCGCGTTCTAGAACGGGTGCAAGTGCTTCGTGACCTTCAAGCAATGTTGCACCGGCAGCTACAGCGTTATGCGCAACCATGGTGTCGAGTTCGCGACGACGTACGACGTAACCATGTTGTGGGTAAATCGGATGGGTCGGCCAGTGCAGTTCAAGTGCTTTACCGTGTCCAGTCGCGCGCAGTCCGTCGTAGCGATGGAACTGCGACAACTGATCGCCGAGTCCCATGTCGTTGATTTGTTTGACCGCCCGCGGAGTCAGACCATCGCCACACGTCTTTTCCCGAGGGAAGACCCTCTTGTCAATCATCACGACATCAAGGCCCTCTTTGGCGAGCCAGTATCCGGCCGCGGCACCCGCAGGACCGGCGCCGATGACCAGAACGTCGTGGTGATTGTTCATGGTGTCATGTTCATGATTTCAAGTGGGTTGTCGGGGTGCGGTGGTGGTTCGACCACCGCTTCAAGCGATCAGCCTTCGGTCATGATTTCGGCGTCAGCAGCCGTTCCGAGACGGGGTGCTGTACCAACGCCCAGTTCAGGACTGTCAAAGGTGATGGACCCGTCTTCAAGACCCAAGAAGATCTCACTCTCGGCCGCACACCACTTCTCGTACTCGGCAGCCCATTCGCCATCCTTGTCAGCACCTGAAATGTCATAACGAATATGGCAAACCAGTCCGAGAATCTCGTATTCAGTGAGACCACCGCCGGCCATGGCACCCTGGGCGGGCATCGCACTGCCGTTGTATGAACGAGGAGCGTGGGCTCCGCCTTCACGGTTGGGGTCACCATAGGTCGCCACGCCCGCAGCCTCGTAGGCCTCGGTTCCGGCGTAGACCCAATTCAGCATGTCTTCGATATGCGGGAAAGTCTTGAGGGACTCGCCATCTTTCAGAACTCGACCGGCTCCACCTGATCCGTCGGCTCCGTGGCAACTTGCGCACGCACCATAGTTTTCGATGCCGAGGGCAATCGGACCACTGGCTTCAGCTTTTTGGGGCTGCAATCCACGGACATACATGAATAAGAAAATGGGCATGAGAGCCAAAGTGGCCATCGCCCACGACGGGATGCGACCGCGAGTCTTGGCAGCCTTGATATAGGCCGGATCTGGCTGTGAAACTGCAGCTTTTACGGGAGTTTCTGCAACAACTTTGGCCACTGGAGCTGCGCTAGTAGTTGCTGGTGTCGACGCAGAAGTCTCCGTAGAAGATGCGTCTCCACCCGCTGCTTTACGCTCGCGGGATCGCTTCAGTAGATGCTCGGGAATCTCGGTCACAGGCCAGTCCTTTCGGGCGTGGGGCACGACAAATAGTTGACAGGCACCGAATGGTGACTGCCTTGGGTAAGAACACTAGAGGGCGAGCGACCCCAGGACGGAATTCCTCGTGTTTTTCTCTCCGGAAACTCGTCACGCATCGGCCAATTTCAGTACCGTGAACTTGCGCACAACCATGCTCAACGGGGTGGGTGTGCTGATAGACCACTACTTAGTGACTCCTTAGTAGTCACTGGCCGTCAGGAAAGTTTGTACGGCCCAACTTCAAGGAGTTGGGTCGCGCGTGACCATTGGCGACTAAGGTTCAAGGTGGTCCTGGTGGCGCAAGCTTTCAGAACTGAATTGAAAAAGTTTTAAAACCTCCACATACCAACCAACCAATACGTGCAACGACCGTGTATCGACCTCGTTACAGGGCATAGAAGGGATGACCGGCTGCATGCTGGCGATAGACATTCTGAAATGGCCGGGAATGAATCAGGCCTTCCTATTCTCCTTGGTACTGACCGTCATTTTGACTGGTCTGATTTTTGTGTACGGCAAACGGCGTCCGATCGGCACTCCAGTGTCATGGGGCGAAGCGATGATTGGCTCGGTGTATGCATTCTTCGTGATGTTCATTGCGTACGGAGTTCTTCCGCACCAGTGGCTCGTGCATGTTCAAAACGAACTCGGCTGGAGCTCCGACAAGCCCTTCCTCGGACCTGGTTCAATTTTCAAGTCGCAAGCCAAAGGCGGCAGTTTTCCCTTTGACATCAACTACTTGCAGATCGGCGACATCCTCGTTACCGGAATTTATGGCATTCTCTTGGGAGTGCAGATTTACACCTGGATTTGGTGGCAAAAGCGTGGAACAAAGAAGTCAACCGAAGTTGAGCAATCAACATACGGTCGTCCTTTGGTGAAAAAGGCATAACTCATGGCCCGTACTGACGCCAATCCGCCGAATGCCATTCACCGACCAGTACCAACTGGTCGAAGTGGACGCGGACTATCTCACCAAGGCGGTGAAGCCCAAGCAGTTCATTCATATCGATCAATCCGAATGCATCATGTGTGAGGGTTGCGTCGATATTTGTCCCTGGAAGTGCATTCACATGGTGACGCCCGATGCTGTGGTGGAAGCCACAGGAACCGAGCGCCCAGGAATTGACCCCAACGACAATGTTCTTTTTATTATTGATGATGATGTGTGCACTCGTTGCCATTCTCGGCAAGGCCGGTGCAGCACTTGCAACCGGTGACACTCATACCCGTACCGCTAACCACGGCTACGCCTACGGAATGCGTTTCTAGGAGAACAACCACATGGCTAAGGTCATCGAAGATCCCCGACCCACCGCAAAAGAGCGGCTGAACAAAACGGTAGATGGTGTTCAAGGCAGTCAAGCCTGGAACTCCATCTTCCGTCCTGGTTCTATTTTCCGTAAGGGCTACTCAGACAGTCCGCGTAACCGTTCGTACGTGATTATGAACTCGGTGCTTTATCACTTGCACCCAGTGAAGGTGAAGCGTCATGCCGTCAAGGTCAGTTACACCTTGTGTCTCGGTGGCTTAAGTTTCTTCCTCTTTATTTTGTTGACC
>JBEDJE010000309.1:0-2526 GCA_041172985.1 Actinomycetota bacterium | reverse complement strand
AAAAGGCGCGCATACAACGCTTCATCAGTTTTCTTAGCTTCATCGAAGTTGATCGGTAAACGTGAGCCACCGAGAGCATCGCCTAAGTAGATGCCAACCAATGTGCCAACGCGCGATGTTGTAACCGGCAAGCCTGCGGCGCTCGTCGCATCGGTGATCAGACTTGCTAGTCGCGTAGCGCGCGATTCAAGTTCGGCGTAAACATCGGTTGAGAGTTCGCTTAAGGCCGCCAAGCCAGCTGCTGTTGCCATTGGATTACCGGCAAGTGTTCCGGCATGAAATACCTTGCCGAGAGGCGTGAGGTTTTCCATGACATCACGGCGTCCACCGACTGCACCAATGGGAAGTCCGCCACCGATGACTTTGCCGAAACAAGTGAGGTCGGGCTTTACATTGAATCGACCTTGAGCACCGTCAACGCCGAGGCGGAAACCAGTAATGACTTCGTCAAACACCAACAGTGCACCGACTTTGTCGCATGCGGCGCGCAGGCCTTCAAGGAATCCGGGTGCCGGCGCAACGACACCCATGTTTGCGGCAACGGCTTCGACAATGACACAGGCGACCGTGTCATCAATCTCTGGAACCACGTTGTACGGAGCAACAATGGTGTTGGCGACTGCTTCGGGCGGCACACCAGCGGTGCCAGGTAATCCGAGTGTTGCAACTCCACTTCCGCCGGCAACTAACAAAGCATCAGTCGCCCCGTGAAAGTTTCCGCTGAAAGTGATGACTTTAGAACGACCAGTCAAACCACGAGCCAACCGAACAACTGTTGATGTTGCTTCGGTCCCCGAGTTCATAAAGCGCACGCGTTCGCACGATGGCACGCGTTCACTGATTGCTTCAGCCAACTTCATTTCGCGTGGCGTCGGTGCTCCAAACGATGTTCCATCGGGTGCTGCATCACGAAGCGCTGACGTAATTGTCGGGTGAGCATGACCCAAAATGACTGCACCGTAGCTCTGCACTAAGTCGATGTATTGCTTTCCTTCAACGTCATAGACATGAGCGCCCGAACCGCGAGCAACAACATAGGGCGAACCGCCCACTGCTTTGAAGGCACGAATTGATGAATTGACTCCACCAGGGATCACCCGAGTTGAACGTTCAAATACTTCTCTATTTGAAGGCGTGCCGGCTCCAGTGCAAACAATCGGGTTACACCCAGCTGCCACACACGCAGTTGCATCACAATAAGGAATAGCTGACTGTTGTTGAGTTGTCATGAGCTTCAACCGTTCGCTTGCTCGGCATACCAACGCGCGAGATACGTCAAAATAATGTCGGCACCAGCACGCTTGATGGCCGTGAGGTGCTCGGTTGCCACAACATCGTGATCGATCCAGCCGTTTGCACTTGCCGCCTTAATCATTGAGTACTCACCGCTCACGTGATATGCGGCAACGGGGACATTGACGATTGAACGAACAGCAGCAATCACATCGAGATACGCAAGCGCGGGCTTCACCATAACCATGTCGGCACCCTGCTCGATATCAGCTTCAACTTCGGTGAGCGCTTCACGCGCGTTACGCCAATCTTGTTGGTATCCCTTGCGGTCTCCTCCGCCGACAATCTGCACATCGACTGCATCACGGAAAGGTCCGTAGAGACCTGATGCATATTTCGCCGAGTACGCGAGAATTGAAGTTTCCGAATGTCCGGCACCGTCAAGTGCGGCGCGAATGACTCCGACTTGTCCATCCATCATTCCGCTGGGCGCAACGATGTGTGCACCAGCGTTGGCCTGAGCAATCGCCGCCTTGGCGTAAATCTCGAGTGTCTTGTCATTGTCGACAGAGCCATGCCCATCAAGAATTCCGCAGTGACCGTGGCTGGTGTATTCGTCGACGCACAAGTCAGACATCAATACCACTCGGTCACCAAGGTCTGAACGTAAATCGCTGAGCGCTACTTGCACGACACCGTTCGGATCGAAGGCACCAGAACCGATCTCGTCTTTCTTGGCTGGCACACCAAACAAGATGACCGACTTAATTCCGAGATCGGCAAGCTGACGAACTTCTTTGCGCAAACTTGCGCGCGAATGTTGGACAACGCCCGGAAGAGACTTGATAGGAATCGGTGAATCGATTCCTTCACGCACAAACAATGGTGCAACGAGATCATTGACATCAAGACGCGTCTCAGCGACGAGATCGCGCAATGCCTGAGTGCGGCGCAATCGGCGCGGGCGTGACACGGGGAAGCGTGCGGACATAACCCCAGCCTACGGTCGGCAAGTACTTAACGACTCGCCAACGCCTCGACTGTTGCGGTGACGACACCCTTCAACGACTGCTCGGTCGCCACGACCACATCGGGGATACCTAACTCACTGAGTGCACTCGCGGTCATCGGCCCCATCGCAACCACAACTTTGGGCATCGTGACACCAAAAACATCGTGCCAGGCGCGCGCCGATGAAGCCGACGCAAAAGTAATGGCATCTGCTTGAGAGATGTCACCACTGCGGTCATGAGTCGGGGTGATGGAAACAGTGCGATAGGTGGTGACTCGATC
>JBEDJE010000308.1:0-2526 GCA_041172985.1 Actinomycetota bacterium | reverse complement strand
TCAAGTACTCGCAGGTTCTGTAACGACATTGACTGCAAACCGACGACGAGCAAGCGACTAGGAACGCCCTCAATCTTTGTTCCGTTCGCGATGCTGTCCAACAGTTGCGCAGTCACCATCGGCCAACTGGGTTGATCAATCGCCACTCGCAGTTCGCGCCACAATTCGAACTGTGGCATTTGTTCGGGCGATAAAGCCCGCATGACATATTCATTGTCAAGCACTTCGGTTGATGATTCAGCAGTCAAAATGGGCGAACCATTTTCCCAGGCCACGATCATGCCCGGACGTCGCACGGCATAACGGTCAAAGCGGTCAGCCATGCGACGCGCCGCTCGCAACGGTCCACCGCAACGCTCGATGAGATCTTGGTAATACACATGCTCGGGATTGGCAGAAAAGATTGTAAGGAGTCGCGCCGTCATGCGATCGATCGACCAAGGATCATCAGACATCACTCGATCGGGGGCGATGAAGCGATTCAGCATCCCGACATAGCCAACTTCGATATTGGCTACCACTCCGTCTGAAAAACCGGGGCGCGCTCCGAAACGACGGGCCAACTCGGGCATCAACCAAGCCTTCACACCGGCAGTTGGAACAATTACGTATTCGCGCTGAAACAAATCAGCGCCTTCAATACTAGTTTGCAAAAAATCGGCGACGGGGTCAATCGCTGTAGCCAAGTTAGGCACATACTGAATATTCAGTCCCATAAGTCTCCGATCGGTCGTGTGTGATGATGCAACGCCCGTGAGGGCGGCACATCATGAATGAAACGACTCAACCCACAGTAATTGTGCGGTGACGGAAAGAAATCCCGATTCTTAGAAGTAAATAATCTTTTCGGCGCGAGCTTCGGCCTCGTCGAGGTCGTCGGTATAGGCGCCAGTCGACAGATACTTCCAACCACCGTCGCACACGATGAACACGATCGTGCCTTCTTCAATTTCGCTAGCCACCTTGGCAGCGCCAGCGAGAGCTGCACCCGCTGAAATGCCGGAGAAAATGCCGCACTCACGTACGAGGCGACGGGTCCACTCAATTGACTCGCGAGGTCGAACAACACGCTTGCGATCAAGAATGTCAAAGCCATGCCAGTTATCAAACAACGGCGGAACGTAGCCCTCATCAAGGTTGCGTAATCCTTCAACGCTTTCACCAAGTGGTGGCTCAACTGCGATGATCTTGACACCGGGCTTATTTTCTTTAAGGAAACGACCCGTTCCCATCAGAGTTCCGCTTGTTCCGAGACCAGCAACAAAGTGAGTGATTTCGGGGCAATCGCGCAAAATTTCAGGACCAGTGCCTTCGTAGTGAGCACGAGCGTTGGCATCATTGGCGTACTGATACAAGAAGCACCAGTCGGGGTTTTGCTTCGCCATTTCAATTGCTCGAGCGACCGCACCATTCGATCCTTCCTCGCCGGGTGTCAAGATGACTTCGGCTCCGAAAATATCGAGCATTTGCCGACGCTCAATCGAAACGCTCGTCGGCATCAGAATCTTGATCGGATAACCCTTGATCTGTGCAATAGCAGCTAAAGCAATTCCGGTGTTCCCCGATGACGGCTCAACAATTGTTTGACCTGGCATCAAACGCCCATGCTTTTCGGCGTCTTCAACCATGGCCTTGGCAATGCGATCTTTCACCGAACCAAATGGGTTCTGGTTTTCAAGTTTGGCGATAATTCGAACATTGGGATTGGGCGACAAACGACTCACATCAACAAGTGGGGTGTTGCCAATCAGGTCAAGAACACTTTCGTACGGAATCATTGTCACCTCCAAACAGTTCGCCGCAGGGTCAATTCCCTACTAAGCCACTCAGGATTGTAATGAATTACCCACGAAATGAGAACACAAGGTCGGATTAGCCCTGATTATCGAGTGTGACTTCGGCGATTACCCCTGCTTGGATGCGGTACGTACGCATTTCGGGCTTTTCCCGCTTGAGGGTCACGATCAGATAGTGCCAATCGGGATCGGGGGCCGCTGCCACATCGGTAGGGCTCGGGTACGCCTCGGTATGAGTGTGGCTGTGCATCACTCCCCTGATTTCGAGACCTGCATCTTCAGCGGTCCGTTCGGCCTGCAAATGGTCTTTCGGGTCAATCGTGTAAATGCGAGCCGATTGATCGATATTGCGACACGGGAAGAATCGAGTGATCGCATTTGATCCAGGTGCGCCAGCCATGAGGCCACACGCTTCAAGCGGGTATTCGGCAAGCGCCAAAGCTGCCATTGCGTCATATACCTCGGGCGTGACATGAAGTTCTTCGCGGCTTGCTTCCACGGTGCACACTGTATCGGCGAACATGTATCGGCTTCTCGCCCATGCCGTAACCTGACAGCGACATGTCTGCCACCGACACCAAGCTCATCGCCAGCAATCGCAAGGCGCGTCACGACTACACCATTTTGGATGTGGTTGAAGCCGGCATCATGTTGCAAGGTAGCGAGGTCAAAAGCTTGCGTGAAGGCCACGTGCAGATCGTTGATACGTACGCCCGATTCAACAATGGTG
>JBEDJE010000307.1:0-2629 GCA_041172985.1 Actinomycetota bacterium | reverse complement strand
CGAAACCTTGTTGTTCCCCGATTTTGGAACCAACACCATTGTCAATCTTGAAGCGGGGCAAGCGGCTGATTTCTCACAGTGTGATGTGGTGGTGAGTCAACGGATTATCAATCAACGCATTGCTCCGAGTCCGCTCGAGGGACGAGTCGCCGCGAGTCGATGGGAAGAAGCCGGTCCAGACGGTGTGAGTCGTCTGACGCATTGGCAGGCCTGTCAAGGAGCGCATCCGATTCGTAATCAGCTCTGCGCGTTTTATGGTTTGCCTGCTGAACAGATTCGCGTGATCACTCCAGATGTGGGTGGTGGCTTTGGTGCGAAAGCTTTCTTCTATCCCGAAGACATGTTGTTGCCATGGTTAGCCAAACGAGTTGGGCGAGCGGTTCGTTACACCGAGTCCCGCACCGAAAGTATGAACGGACTTGGTCATGGTCGCGGCCAGATTCAAGACATTCGTATTGGTGGAACGCGCGACGGAAAAATTTTGGCGTATGACATGCAAGTCATTCAAGAATCTGGAGCGTATGCACGCTTTGGTGCCTTCCTGCCTTTCATGACTGGTCGCATGTTGACCGGCACGTATCACATACCTAATGCGTACATGTCGTCGCGTTCAGTTGTGACGAATACGGTTCCGACATTGGCTTATCGAGGCGCTGGCCGTCCCGAGGCTGCGGCAGCTATTGAACGTGCCGTTGATTTGTTCGCTGTTGAAATCGGGATGGATCCGGCGCGAGTTCGCGAAGTCAATCTTGTTGCCAAAGATCAGTTTCCTTATACCAATGGCACCGGAACGACTTACGACAGTGGTGATTACCCGGGGTCGCTGGAACAACTGCTTGATGTTTCGCACTACGCGCAACTGCGCGATGAACAAAAACGACGTCGAGAGAGCAATGATCAAGTTCAACTGGGTCTTGGGCTCGCTGTCTATGTTGAGATCACGGCAATGTCTGGTGGTTCAGAGTTTGGCTTTGTTGAAGTAACAACCAATGACGATGGCGGAGTGCATGCAAAAGTCATTACGGGCACTACTCCCTATGGTCAGGGCCATCGCACGACATGGGCAATGTTGGTGAGCGATCGACTCGGTATCCCGTTTGAAAACATCACAGTGATTCATGGCGATACCGATGCAGTGAAGAGTGGCGAAATCACTGGTGGTTCTCGTTCGGTGCAAATTGGTGGAACAAATGTCTGGCGGGCCGCCGGAGTCGTTGCCGACAAGGCACGACAAGTTGCATCGCGACTTCTTGAAGCATCAGTTGATGATGTTGTTCTTGAAGACGGACGTTTCCATGTGGCTGGCACACCTGCAGTGACGCGCACCTGGGCCGAGGTCGTTGCAACTGCTCAGGCAATGGGGGAGCGTCTCGATGGTGAAGGAGACTTTGCGCAAGCATCAGGCACATTCCCGAGCGGCGCTCATCTTGCTGTAGTCGAAGTAGATATCGAAACTGGCAAAGTGAAACTTCGCGACATGTTTGCAGTCGATGACGCCGGACGCATCGTGAATACATTGCTCGCCGAAGGTCAAGTTCATGGCGGGCTTGCCCAAGGAATTGGTCAGGCCTTATATGAAGAATTCATCTACGACGCTGACGGCAATCCACTTACCGGAAACTTTGCCGACTACGGCTTTCCGAGTGCTGCTGAGGTTCCGAGTTTTGTCACCGTGCACATGGAATCACCATCACCGATGAATGACCTAGGTGCTAAAGGAATTGGCGAAAGCGGAACGATCGGCGCAACGCCGGCCGTACAAAACGCAGTCGTTGATGCACTAAGTCATCTTGGTGTGCGCCATATCGATATGCCGTGTACAGCAGAACGAGTATGGCGCGCACTCGAAGCAACTAAATAGCGTCGCTGCCTTCTTCGCCCGTACGAATGCGGATGATGCGTTCGACATTGGTGACCCAAATCTTTCCGTCACCGATCTTGCCGGTGGACGCCGCAGCCTTGATTGCTTCAAGGACGCGGTCAACCTCTGAATTGTCGACAACAATCTCGAGTCGAACTTTGGGAACGAAGTCAATTTTGTATTCGGCACCACGGTAAGTCTCGGTGTGTCCACCTTGACGACCGAAGCCGCGAACTTCGCTCACAGTAATTCCTTGAATGCCGGCAGCCTTCAGAGCGTCTTTAACGTCATCTATTTTGAAGGGCTTCACAATGGCGGTGATGAGTTGCATAGAGATCAATCCTCTTGTCGTTTTAAGCGTTTGATGAGCTGATGAATTCTTATTGTGCGCCGTGGTAGGCGGTTTCACCGTGTTCGGCTAGGTCGAGCCCGGTCGATTCTGTCTCAGGTGATACTCGCACACCAATGGTCTTTTTGAGTGCCATCATGATGATGTAAGTCAAGACGAAAGACCACACAATGGCTGCTCCGTTGGCAATGGCTTGCTCAACGAGTAGTCCCCGTAGAAGATGCCTTCATCGAACGAACCTTCAAAGAATGTGGGATTAGCGAAAAAGCCAATGAGCAGTGAGCCAACGAGTCCGCCCACAAAGTGGACGCCGACGACGTCAAGAGCGTCGTCATAACCGAACTTGTTCTTGAGTCGCACCGCATAGCAACAGATCGCGCCGGCAATGAGGCCGATCAAAATTGGTGCCGGTCCAGAGA
>JBEDJE010000306.1:0-3791 GCA_041172985.1 Actinomycetota bacterium | reverse complement strand
AGCCAACGCAATGGGATCGACTCCTTCAACAAAGGCTTCGATCGACACAACAAATTCAACGCCATGGACTTTGCCGTCAATGCCGACAAAGTGCACCGAAGTTCAGATTGCCACTGGAGATGTTGCATCGTGCGTGATTACTAAGTACACCGATGTCACAAAAACGGGATGGGGCACGCCCCCGTTCCCGATCGCAGCCGATGGTTCCCTGAACCCTGGCTGGAAAAGCAATGGATGGGCTTATTCGGGTTCGCCAGCTTTAAAGGATTGGGAAGCGGCCTTGTGGAAGAACGCGAACAAAGTTGGAACAATCAGGGCTGGAGCGCTTCAGGCGCCTCCGGCCGCTTTGGCATTGTTCGAAGGATTTCTCGGCGAGATCCAGGCCAGTGGTTACCGCATTACCGATGCGATCGGTTACAACTTCCGCTGCACCTCGAACACCCGCAAGGACTGCGTTGGGCTCACGAGTGCATCGTTGTCTAACCATTCATGGGGACTCGCCATCGACATCAACGTCGGAGCTAATCCTGAAGTGCGTTACCTTCCAACCGCTGACTCACCGTCGACTGCATGTTCTGTGCCGATGGCGACCAATATGCCCCAATGGGTTGTGCAAACTGCCGAGAAGTGGGGATTGCTTTGGGGCGGTTATGGCTGGAGCGGTGGTTGTGCCACCCCAGCAACCGTGAAAAGCAATGTGATTCGTGACCCGATGCATTTTGAATTTCGTGGAAGTGTTGAAGACGCTGTGAAGATTGCTTCAGTCAATGGCGTTTCAGTCAAGCGTTACTGCAGCAATGTGATTGAAGGCGGATCGACCGTGCGAAAGTGCACTTGGCAAGATCGCCCACAGGCCGGATGGCGCACCTCTGTACCGCTTCAAGGGCCAGCTGGAGCAACATCGGCGCTTGTCAACATCACCTTGACGGGTGCAAAAGAGGCTGGTTATGTGACAGCCGGTGACAGCCGAGAGTTGTGATGGCAATGTAACCGGCGAACGTCAATGGTCGAACGGAAACGTTTCTGTCGGTGCAACCGTTGCCAATCTTGCCGTTGTCCCACTTGATGGTCTTGGGCGATTCTGTTTGTATAACTCAAGTGCAATGCATGTCATTGTCGACGCACAAGGTTTCTTTATGCCCTCACGCCTCGCCGACAATAAAGCAACAATGTTTACTCCTCTTTCGCCGACTCGCGTTCTCGATACGCGCAGTAGTAACGGCAAAGTTGTCGCACTGAGCGAAAATGGAGTTGTTGTCGCACACGCCCCGGCCGGTTCGGTTGCAATGTTGTCGAACATCACCGTGACTGGAACTGTCGGAGCTGGGTACCTCACTGCTGACTCGTGTGAAAACTTGCAGCCCGGCGAACAGACTCGTTCAAACATAAACTTCGGAAATGATGACACAGTGGCAAACTTGGCAGTTGTCCCGATGGGACTCGTTGGAGACAAGCGAGGATTTTGCACCCTGTCAAATGCCGGTTTGAATCAGGTCATTGATGTGCAGGGTGTTTTCGCTCCCAGTCCTGTTGGGCAATGGGGATACTCTCCGGCTCAGCCTTCTCGTTTGATTGATACTCGTCAGTGCACCAGCTATTGTGCAGACGTTTTTAAGGCCGGTGCTGTCATCAAGATGGCCGCCCCTGCTGGTGCCTCGGCTGTATTGATCAACCTCACTTTGACTGATGCCAAAGCTGCGGGATATGCCACGGCTGATAAGTGCTCAACTTTGGTACCTGGTCCGCAGGCGCAATCAAATGCCAATGTGGCAGTTGGTCGTGTAGCCGCCAACCTGGCAGTCGTGCCGGTCGACGCGGATGGATCTTTCTGCGTGTATACCTCGTCAGCGACTCGGGTCATTGTCGACATACAGGGAACATTTTCTCCATCGGCAGATCTCCGGTTTATTCCAGTGAGTTCGGTGAGACGCTTTGACTCACGCGGCATGGCTAACTGATCTCGAGGGTCAATCGGTAGCCCATTCTTTCGCTCATCATGTGAGAGAATTGAGGAATGCGCGGACGGCTCACGGCACTCTCGGTATGCCTGACGTTAGTCGCTTGTTCAAACTCTGAATCTTCACCTATTTCGTGGCCCGTGACCTTGCCACCAGTTGCTCTCAGGCCTCCTGCAAATCTTGACCAAGGTGTCGTAACAACCGCGAATAACTCAAACGTCGCTGCCAGTGTTCCTTCAACTTCGGCTCTTGGGGAAACAACGACAACAAGCAGTACATCAACTTCAACGACGACAACCACGACACTTCCCCCAGTGCCGATTTCATTGGCTTTCACCGGAGATATTCTCGTGCAGCGCGGTCTTTGGCCAACTGCGTCAAAAAATGCTCAAACTTCTGGTTCGACCGAGCCTTATGACTTTTCGCCAATGTTTAATGATGTCTCAGAAATCTTGAGTAGTGCTGATTTGGCGGTGTGCCACCTTGAATCACCGATTGCTCCACAGGGTGCTGAACCCTTTTCGTATCCGAAGTATCAAGTCCCACCACAAATCATTAGGGCGATAGCCGATGCTGGGTATGACGCTTGTTCGACAGCGAGTGAACATGTTTTTGATGGCGGGAGCGAGGCAATCAACGCGACGGTCAACGCCCTAGAAGAACAAGGAATCCTGCAATCAGGAATGGCGCGCACGCCAGGTGAGATAAAGCCATTGCCTACTCAAGTCGGCGAAGTTGTTATCGCACATATGGCGTACACGCTGCGTTACGACTCTGCGCCAGTGGTGGGCGAAGAATGGCGTTCAGCATTGATTGATATTCCGCGGATTTTGGCCGATGCTCGCGAGGCGCGATCTCTCGGTGCTCAGGCAGTGGTGCTGAGCTTGCATTGGGGTAATGAAGACTCAGCGGTACCAACCGAGCAGCAACGGCAGTGGGCAAATGAACTCACCGTTTCTGGCGAAATTGATTTGATCGTTGGATCTCATTCGCATGTGCTGCAACCCATTGAACAAATTAATGGGGTGTGGGTGATGTTTGGTCTGGGAAACTTCTTGACGAATATGCCAACAAAATCAGCACGGCCAGAAGAAGGTCAAGATGGGGCAATTGTGACTCTCACCATGACCCGCGCTGCGAATAATCGGGTGACCGTGAGCCAACCGGTGGTCTATCCAACTTGGGTCGACAAGAGGTCGGGCTACACCATTCGTAATCTCAGTGCTGATCTCGCCCAGGCTTCCGCAGTTGAAGCAGGAATAGCTAGTTCACGTTGGTCGGCGGAGTTGGCATCTCTGCGCCGTACTCGGAAAATTCTTGGCGATACCTATTTGGTTCCTGGGCCTTATCTGAAATGAAAAAGTTCGACACTCAATCAACAATGCGCTTGATGACATGGAATATCTGGCATCACTTTGGGCCATGGCAAGAGCGACAAGTTGCGATCGAGCAAGTTATTGCTTTTGAGAATCGACAAGTTGCGATCGAGCAAGTTATTGCTTTTGAGAATCCCGATGTTTTGTTTCTGCAGGAAGTTCATACGACCGAACGACAAGCGGAAAATTTGGCGGCCAAACTCGGTTACCACGCGGCGGTAACGACCAGTCCTTGGAGTATGGGGAACGCCATTTTGTCGAAATGGCCAGTTATTCGATTTGGACAAGTCCAACTTCCTAATGCGGCGGGCGAACCAGCACATCGTCGTGCCCTGTACGCGATTCTTGAGACGCCGTGGGGGCAATGGCCCGTCATCGGTACACACATCGACCACCGCTTTGATGAATCGCATGTTCGTCAGTTACAAGTGGACGCTATTTCTGATCTTGTGCTGAC
>JBEDJE010000305.1:0-2548 GCA_041172985.1 Actinomycetota bacterium | reverse complement strand
CAATAAAGCACCCACCCATTCCAGCCAAACCAGACGCCACCGCGAAGGCCAACAACTTGGTGGCTGAAACACTGACACCAACCGCTGCTGCCGCTCTTTCATTTGACCGCACTGCGAGCATGCGTCGACCAGTGCCGCTTCGAATCAGGTTGGTCACCATGATGCAGGCCAGGGTCACGAAGACAACAACTAAAATTCCAAAACTCAGACGAGCAATGTTGCGACCTTCGCGGACACCAAGGTCAAGGCCGAAAATTGTTGGCTTCGAGATGAGGCTTCCGCTTGGCGAAACGAAACTGCTGTTGCGAAAAACGAACTTCTCTAACGCTAGACCACTCGCCAATGTGACCACTGCCAGTTGCGTTCCACGAATCCGAAGTGCCGGGATACCAACAACGACACCGACCACGATTGAAACCAGTACCGACAAAATCAAACCGAGTGGGAAGTTGAGTCCTGAAACCGAACTGAACTTTGACAAAGCAAACCCAGCAGTCCCCGCAATCGCTGCTTGAGCCAAAGATATTTGGCCGACTAAACCGATCAACACCACCAACGACAACATGATCATCGACACGATCAGGCTCGTCATCAAACCAAAGCGGTAACTACCACCGAGCAGAGCCATCAGAATGATTCCGCAGACCCCGAAAAGAAGCATCGTTCGAATCTGCGTCTTTGGCTGCGTGACGCGCGGAAGTTGATCAACGCGTAACGAGCCTCGATTAGGCAATGATTGACCAAACAAAATCAAAGTCACGACAATCACCAAGAAAGGAACGGCATCAGTCAGTCCGATGCGAGCCCAACTTGGCCACCAGTCCTTGGTTGTCAAGTATTGAACGACTGATTGAAATGAACCGAGTCCCAAACCCGCGACCAAGGTGATTGAAACTGATTTGAGGCGGCCGATCAAAGCGGCGGCCAATGCGGGAATAATTGCAAATATGTAAGTAGCGGCACTCAGACTCGATAACGGTCCGGCCAAAATCACGACAAGACTGGTAAACAAGCCCGAAATTGACCAGGTCAAGCCAGCCAGAACCTGCGGTGAGAATCCAGCCAGAGAAATTGTCGACTCACTTTCGGCGGCGCCACGCGTTGCGAGTCCAACCCGTGTGAATCGCAAATAAGCCCATAGCGATACTCCGACCACAGCAACGATCAACGCCAACCACAGTCGATCACGGGGGAAGGTGATACTAGAAAGTGTCACCGTCTCATTTGGCAAAATCGGTTTCATAGCGCGCGGATCGCCACCAAAGTGCATCAAAATCAGCGCTTGAACCACTAACAAAATTCCCACAGAAGAAACAACTCGCGCCAAAACAGGAGCACTTCGCAACGGATTGAATACCAAAAGATGAACTGCCAGAGTTAAAACCAGCGAAGATAACAGAGCGACTAATAAGCACAAAATAAATGATGGATCATCAGTGAGGTGAATTGAATGTGGCACAACCACTACCGGAAGAATCAGATTTCCGGTTTTTTGCAATTCGTCAAAAACATAAGCGCTCCAAACTGCAAGAGCACCAGCAGAAAAATTTATGATGCCGGTACCGCGGAAGCCAACCACGACACCTGCACCTAAGGCTGCATAAACCGAACCGGCTCCTAGGCCTATCAACGCGAATAAAAATATTTGTGTCACCTAGTTCACCCGATCATTGACATTTCGAAGACTCAAACTTTCAAGTTGTTGGGGTGTCCCGAGCACTGCCCGAGACACCCCAACACCGACTTATTGAATGATCAACTATTCGCCACCAACAAGAGCAGAGTTATCTGCGAAGTCGCTGTACAACTTACGAATCAAACGACCATCGGCTGCCTTTTCAATTTGGAAGACCGCAATTGAAGCGTGACAAGCCGACGGCGAGTCGGCCCAAAGGGCTTTGCCACATTGCAAATCGGGACCGAAGTAACCGGGGAATACTTGGCTCACGATTGTGGCTTTCACAGATTCACCGTTGACCTCTTGATCGTTGGGGATCGCTGAAAGTATTTCTCGCAGTTCCATCCAGCCGCCATAAGAAACGTGAGCAAATCCTGAGATCAAAGCTTCGTGCCCGCCCGCAGTCATATTCGCGATGTAGTCATCGAGGCGAGCCTGAACCTCGGCTGGAGCTTCGTCGTAGGCCAACGTCGTCCAAATGTCGGCTTGGTTATAGGTCCCCACAGCCAGGTCGGGCACTACGTCTAAATACAAGTTGCACGAACTGGCGAAAACCGCTCCTTCAAAGCCGACCGCAGTGGTGGCACTCACGAGACCGATGCATTGGATTTCACCCAAAAATCCGGTAATAGCTTCGATGCCTTGAGACTTAAAGTTGGCCACCGCGCTTGTCCAGTCAGGACTAGCGGCATCGAGATAAATGGGAGTCACTTCGAGTCCCAAAATCTCTGCGTAGTTCTTCAGTTTGGTCTCGTAGGGCGTACCTGCGAAATTGACATCAGTGACGTATCCGACTTTGGTCAAGCCCAGATCCTTAAAGGTTTTCAACGGTCCAAGAAATGACGCGCTTGACGCGGCATGAAGAATGAA
>JBEDJE010000304.1:0-2551 GCA_041172985.1 Actinomycetota bacterium | reverse complement strand
AACCAGGTGTGACGATGGCACCATCAGCATCAATGGTTTGCTTGGCCGACTCGGTGATTGAGCCACCAACTTCAACAATCACACCGTCGCGCACTCCGATATCGCCTTGGCGACGGTCGGCTCCTGTGCCATCAACAATGGTTCCACCCTTAATGACGTAATCAAGCATTTCAACCCCCCGGTTTGCGATCTTACGAAGGGTAAGTTAGCCCACTTTGAGGCCCGGAACTAGTGCTCAAGCAGTCCGGCGTCTTTTGACCAACCCCAATGCATGCGTCCATGTCCGGCATTGGCCGACAAAACGCCACCAATGGTGCCATCGGCCCACGGTGCACCCGGCAAAGTCTCTTCGAGTTGCTCATCGGTGAGTTCGGACAGCAATTGCAAACTCACCGCCCGAGCACTTGATGTGATCGCAATCGCTTCGCTTAACGAAATACCGCGATGCTCGATTTGCCACTCTTCGGTCATCGCATGAACCGACGCCATGATCTGATCACGGGTGCGGGCCTTGCCCGAATCGTCGTTGAGAAGTCCGACCGGGTTTGGTGCTCCCGATATGTGGCGACGGATCATGGCCGCAAAATTGCGCTCGATCAAAGCTAGGTGTACGAAGTGATCGATCGCAGTCCACATATTTGAGGGATCGTGCTCACTCGGCGTCAGCGGGCGATGCAACTGCTCTTCCGATAACTCTGACAAGGCTTTCAACAACCACACACGGTCGTTGTTCAGGGTTGATTCGATCTCAATGCGGTTCACTATGGGAGCCCTTCACTGCCAATATCTATTACTTCGGGTCAGCGACGATTGGTTCACGCAAGTGGATCGGTGTATTCGGCTTCTTGCGTCGAGTACCAATATTCAACACTTCAACAAATACCGAGAAGGTCATTGCAGCGTAGATGTATCCCTTAGGAATCTTTTGTCCGAAACCTTCGGCAATCAAGATGGTGCCAATCAGCAACAAGAAAGCGAGGGCCAGCATTTTGACCGAGGGATGTGCATTTACGAAGGTATAGATCGCTTTTGAAGCAACGAACATGATGCCAACTGCGACCACGATTGCGATCACCATAACCCATGTGTACGAGGTCATTCCGACAGCTGTAATGACTGAGTCAATCGAGAAAACCATGTCAAGCAACAGAACCTGACCAATAACCGCAGCGAACGTTGGTACAACCTTGACCGAGGTCTGACCCTCGTCGCCTTCGAGTTTGTGGTGAATCTCTTTGGTCGCTTTATAAATCAGGAACAAACCACCAGCTAAAAGAATCAACTCTTTTCCACTAAAGCCAATTGACCCGATGGCAAAGAGTTCCTTCTTCAAGGTAATAACAAACCCGACGCCCAAGAGCAACAGCACTCTCATTCCGCCAGCAGCCAAGAGACCTACCTTGCGAGCTTTGTCTTGCTGTTCGACAGGCAACTTAGAAGCCAAAATTGAAATGAAAACAACGTTGTCAACGCCGAGAACAATTTCGAGGGTTAAAAGTGCGGCTAGGGCACTCCAAGCAGTGGGGTCAGAAATCCAATCCATTCGTCCACAATAGTAGAGGTGCATAAACCGTGCACCGACTAAGCCTCCAGATATCAGGGCACTTACGATAGAAACATGCCCGAACCTTTTGACTTTGCTCAAAAAATTGCCTTAGTTGCCGGTGGAACGGGAGGGCTCGGTGGTCTTATCGCGGCCGAACTTCGTGCCCGAGGATGCATCGTCACTACTGTCTCACGTTCTCATAGTTCTGATACCGCGCATATCTCGGCAGATCTTCGTTCACCCGAGGCGATATCTGACGTCATAAATACGATCGTTGAACGTCATGGCGCTCTTGACATCGTGATCAATGCAATGGGGGTTGTTGCGTTTGGTCCACTTGACGCAACTTCAATTGACACCATCGAAGAACTTTTCTTGACCAATACTTTCGCGCACATCTTCCTGATGAAAGAAGCACTCAAGTGCGCCCGACAGGGTTCTGTACTCGTCGGCATCTCTGGCGTTATCGCCGAACAGAACTTGCCGGGCATGTCTGTTTACGGTTCTTCAAAAGCCGCAGTGCGATCATTCAACGAGGCGCTCACCCGCGAAGCTCGTCGGTCTGGAGTGCGAGTGATCGACGCCCGACCACCACACACAGAAACAGGATTAGCATCTCGCGCAATCGCTGGAGACCCGCCCAAAATGCCAGCAGGTCTTGCCCCGATCAAGGTTGCTCAACGAATTGTCCAGGCAATTGCTGACGGAGAAACCGATCTACCTTCAGCCTCTTTCTCAGATGGGCTCATCGCCAACTGACAAAACAGCCTGCCTGAGAGCGTTACCGTCAATATCAACCGACAACCACAGTGGCTTTTCTTCATGAGCCCGCCGAGTGTCGGTGGTTGCAAACAACAACATTCCAGCCGCTGCCACCTCTTCAAGAAACTGGCCGTGGGCCGTATAACTAAATGCCACGACAAACATTGCTTGTACCGGAACGGTCAGACTTACTCCGAGCAACACTGAATCATTCTCACGAAGTGCGTGCGATCTGACATCTCC
>JBEDJE010000303.1:0-2557 GCA_041172985.1 Actinomycetota bacterium | reverse complement strand
ACGCGGAACCGATCTCACTGCAGCACAGACGACACTCGGTGTTGGTCGCGCTATTGCCGCACTCGTGATTGCGCCCGATCTCATGGAACGCTCAGGAACGATTCAGTGGATTGAAGATATCTCTGAGCAGTTCGACACGCGTGACGAGAACGGCAACCGTGCCGTGAAGTACAAGACTCGCAAATAAGTTTTAGAACTCGAGTTGCAAGTGATCAACACCACGGATGGTGAGACGATCGCGCCAGGTGATGTCACCGACGGCTTTTATATTTGGGAACCGAGAGACGATTGACCCAACGGCAATCTCGGCTTCAAGTTTTGCCAGACTCGCACCCAAGCAGTAGTGAATGCCGCCAGCGAAAGCAAGATGACGATTGGAGTTGGCGCGATCAAGTTTGAGCAAATGTGGATCGGCGAACATCGCTGGATCTTGGTTGCCGGCACCCAAGAGCGTCGTCACGATTGTTCCTGGTTCTACTGTGATTGGTCCTTGTAATGACTGATAAGTCACAGGCACGATAGGAACACGAACTGTTTGCTGGACTGGTCCGTCAAAGCGCAAAAGTTCATCAACAGCACGGCTCGCAATACTCGGATTGTTGTGCCAGTGAGCTAACTGGTCGGGGAAACGCAGTAGAGCGTTGATGGAATTGCCAATCAGATTGACAGTCGTTTCATGGCCAGCTATGTACAGCAGAACGACGAAAGAAATTAGTTCATCAAGGCCCAAATTGTCCCCTTCGTCTTCAACGGCGATCAGAGCGGACAGTAGGTCATCACCAGGATGAGCGCGACGATCTTCAATGATCGTGAACAAATAGGGGATCATTTCGTTTAAAGCCCCATCAGTTCGATCGAGGTCTTCAAGAGTTGAAGTTGGTTCTAAAGAGAGCGTGATCAGTTGGCCCCATTCGCGCAATTCATCGGATCGATCTGTGGGCATGGCCAATAGATCTGATATCACCTGGAAAGGAATCGGGAAGGCCATCTCGTCGACGAGTTCCATGCCGCCATTTTTAGAGGCGCGATCCAAGACATCATCCACCAACTGTTGAATGCGCGGGCGCAATCGGTCAATTGAAGTTGGAGTAAAGGCTTTACTCACCAGTCGACGTAAGCGCGTGTGATCGGGTGGATCAAGGTTAAGAATTGTTTTTGCTCCCTCACGACCTTTTCGGCGTTCACGTTTTGCTATCCATAGTGGGTCCGTCGGCTCATTAGCCGTGGCTTCAATATCGCGGCTGAAGTCATTGCTTCGAAGTGTCGATGAGACATCTTCGTAGCGCGTCAGAACAATGCCGCCCAACTCAGTGGTGTGCACCGGATCTTGTTCGCGTAAGGCCTCATAAAAGGGATACGGATTGGCGCGAAAGGCTGGATTGAAAGGGTTGAAGACTGGTTTGTTCATGTGGCTACTCAGTTTGCTTTCAGTGCTGTGGCTAGGACATCGATGATTTGATCAATCTGTGCGTCGCTGATCACGAATGATGGGCAGAAGGTATTGGCATCAGCACCGATTGCTCGCGTGATCACTCCAAGGTCCATCATGCGATCACGAATGACCACGGGGTCGTTGTGGGGATGATGCGAAACCGCCCACACCGATCCGTCGCCACGAATCGCAGCGACCATTCCATCGTCGGCGAGAGACTGCAGTCCAGTTGACAGTCGTTTGCCAATATGAAGTGAGCGGTTGAGCATGTCTTCGCGCTCAAGGATTTCAATATTGGTCAGCGCAGCTGCGCACGCTGTCGGATGGCCAGAGTAAGTGAAACCAGTGCGCAAAAAGAATGCTGGATCGGCTTCGAGTGGTTGGCGAACAGCTGGTCCAACAAAGACGCCACCTAAGGGTTGGTAACCAGAGGTGACAGCTTTGGCGAACGTCACCATGTCGGGACGAACGTTGTATTTATGGGCCGCGAACCAAGTTCCTAATCTGCCAAAGCCACTGATGACTTCGTCATAGATGAGAAACGCGCCATGCTGATCGCATAGACGACGAACACTTTCGAGGTACCCCTCGGTCGGAGGGAAGACGCCACCGGCGCCCTGCAGCGGTTCAACGAGAACTGCAGCAATGGTGTCACCACGCTGCGACATGAGAGTGGCGAGCGCTTCAACGTCATCAGCGGGCACTTGAATGACATCGCCGACCAGTGGGCCGTAGCCTTCGCGATTCGGAGGGATTCCCTGTGCACTTGTTCCGCCGTATGCAGTGCCGTGATAGCCGCGCTGGCGCGAGATGATCAAGGTTCGTTCGGGATGACCGGCTTGGACATGAGCCAGTCGAGCCAACTTCATTGCAGTGTCGACTGATTCAGAACCAGAGGATGTGAAGAACACTCGAGCATCTTTCATCGGTCCGATAGAAACCAGTTTCTCGGCAAGTTGTTCGGCGGGTTCATTGGTGAATGGATCGAAAGTCGAATATGCGGCCAGCGTTCCGGCCTGGCGGGCAATGGATTCGGCCATATCGCTACGACCGTGGCCGACAGCGCAGTACCAGAGGCTGGCCATGCCATCGATGTACTGATTGCCCTGATTGTCGTAGACCACG
>JBEDJE010000302.1:0-2558 GCA_041172985.1 Actinomycetota bacterium | reverse complement strand
ATAGTCAACACCATTCACTCAACTTTGCCCGTTGATGATGATCATCCATATCGCACTGGAGCATGGCGACCCAATCATCGTGAATGGGATGCCGATGATCTAGTGGTTGAGGGAGAAATTCCGACTGACCTCAACGGTGTCTATTTACGCAATACCGAAAATCCCATTCATCCATCAATTGGGATGTACCACCCTTTTGATGGCGATGGAATGTTGCATCAGATTTCATTTGCGAACGGCAAAGCCAGTTATCGCAATCGATTCGTTCGCACCGATGGTATGCAAATGGAGCAGGAAGCCGGTGAACCTTTATGGACCGGCTTTTATGATCTTGCACAAAACTCAAAGCGTGAAGATGGTTGGGGTGCACGTGGTCGAATGAAAGACAGTTCGAGCACCGATGTCATTGTTCATAACGGAATTGCGTTAACGAGTTTTTGGCAATGTGGTGACGTCTATCAGATGGACCCGATGACCCTTGCCGACATGGGTAAGGCCGATTGGGTCAATCAATTTCCCAGCCCTACCGGAGTTTCAGCGCACACGAAACTAGATGAAGCCACTGGCGAGTTATTGATTTTTGGTTACAGCACATCTGAACCATTTATGCACTACGGCGTTGTGGATGCGCAAGGGAAATTGGTTCATGCGATTGATGTTCCGTTACCCGGTCCACGTTTGCCACATGATATGGCGTTTAGCGAGAACTACGCCATCTTGAATGACCTTCCGTTGTTTTGGGATCCGGACATGATTGAACTGGGTGCGCATGTGCCACGTTTTTACCGCGACATTCCGACTCGCTTCGCCGTTGTGCCACGTCGGGGCAACACCGAAGACATCAAGTGGTTTGAAGCCGACCCAACGTATGTGTTGCATTGGATGAATGCATACGAAGATGGCGATTGGTTGATTCTGGATGGATTCTTTCAACACGATCCGATGCCGGCAAAGCGTGAAGGAACTCCGAAGCCTCTCTCGTTGTATCGATCAATTGACCTAGATCGTTTACAGACACGTCCTCATCGTTGGCGCTTCAACTTGGTGACAGGTGAGACCAAAGAGGAATCACTGTCTGATCGCGTCATGGAATTCGGCATGATCAATCCGAAGATTGCTGGACAGAGTTATCGCTATAGCTACAACATGACGGGCAAACCAGGATGGTTCTTGTTTGATGGTCTCGTGAAACAAGATGTCTTAACCGGAACCGAAGAGCGTTACTTTTTCGGTGAAGGAGTATTTGCCAGCGAAACGCCGTTTGCGCCACGGTCTGGTGCAACTGCGGAAGATGATGGCTATTTGTTGACCTTTACTACCGACATGAATCGCGATTGCAGTGAATGCCTGATCTTTGATGCGACTCGTCTTACTGATGGGCCGATTGCTCGAGTGCGATTACCCGAGCGCATTTCGTCGGGAACTCACTCGTGCTGGACACCCGCTGAGGCACTCGCGTCTCGTCAATAGAGTTTCCCCTACTGACACAGAAGTAAATCTGGCGTAATTTAAGGAAGACGTATTTCTAGATGGGGGTTTAGATATGGAAACAATTGTTCAGGTCGCTCAGGGGCAATTGCGAGGTTCACTTGAAAACGGACTCCATATATTTAAGGGGGTTCCGTATGCAGCTCCTATTGACGGACCGAATCGTTTCCGAGCACCGCAGCCACGTGAATCTTGGTCGGGGGTCCGTGATGCAACTCAGATCGGATTGATTTCGCGGCAAGCGCCATTGCCGCCACCTTTCGGTACTCCATTGCCAGAGGCAGGTGCAGATTGTTTGAACCTCAATGTGTGGAGTCCCGATGTGACTGGCTCATTGCCGGTGTACGTGTGGATCCACGGTGGCGCTTTCTATGGCGGCAGTGGAGTTGAGGCGGTTTATGACGGCGAGTCATTTGCTCGCAACGGAGTTGTGTGTGTCACGATCAACTATCGCTTGGGATCTCAAGGTTTCTTGCACCTTGCTGATCACTTTCCAGAGTTAGCAGAATCGGGCAATGCGGGACTCCTTGATCAGATCGCCGCGCTGAAGTGGGTGCAACAAAATATTGCAGCGTTCGGTGGTGACCCATCACGCGTCACGATCGCTGGTGAATCCGCTGGTGGAATGAGCGTGTCGTCGTTGTTGGCGACTTCTCACGCACAGGGTTTGTTCACGCAAGCAATTCCGCAAAGTGGCGCTGGACATAACGGCATCAGTGCGAAGACAGCAACGGTGATCGCCGGTGAAGTTTTGCGGCGACTTGGTGTGAAGCCTGGTGACAGTGCGGCACTAGCAAGCATTTCTGATGAGCGTTTGTTTGAAGTGCAACTTGAAGTGATGGCCCTGGCACAAACTCGCGACCCCGAAATTTTCGGCGAGGCTGCCGCGTCAACCATGCCATTCCAGCCGACTTATGGCACCGCTATTTTGCCGAAGCAGCCCATTGAGTTAATTGAGGCCGGCTCGGCAGCGGGAATCAAGGTTCTCACCGGCACCACCATGCAAGAGTCTTTGGTTTTTGTGGTGGCGATGGCCGACATGTTTAGCGAAGAGATGCTTGAAGCATTAG
>JBEDJE010000301.1:0-3933 GCA_041172985.1 Actinomycetota bacterium | reverse complement strand
ACTCAAGATGATGCACGGACCACTGGGATCACCGGCTTCGGTGACAACAAGATCGACACCGTTCGTGCGAATGGTGCGTTGCTGAGCGGTCATATTCCTCGCGACCACGGACTGGATGGGCCAACGGTGTTACTCCACCAGAAGCCCACCACATCGACGATGAAATGCACCGATCCGACGTCGTCGCCACACCAGACTTTGATCCCGTAATCGCCGACTCCCGAACGAGAGGTGGTATCCCAAAGAACGCGGGTGATTCCGCCATTTGCGATGTTCTGATTCGCCGAGAAATTGATCGCTGATGTCGCTGGCCTCGACGTGATATCGCCCGAACTAATTGCTAAGTAGTTCACGCCGGTCCCTCCAGTGGCCGTGAGGTTGTAAGCCACTGCAGTCACTCTTGATGCTTCAGCGAAGCCTTCACCGGGAGGGAGGAACTGAGAGTTAGTGACCGTTCCATTCTCGCTGCGGCCCCGCGTGACGGCCACGGCGCGACTCTCGTTCCTTACGAGACGTCCGAGACTCGCCGAAGCCAGACCCGATGCCGATGTTGTCCAACGGGAGTCGTACACCCGCGTCGGGCTCATTGAGAAGAAGTACTCCGAGGGATTAGTTGCTGATCCTGCTTGGACTGTTTGCGCGCCCATCAACATTCCACCTGCGACGGCGCCAACGGCTGCACCTGCCGCGAGCTTCAACATTCCGCGGCGTGACGCTCGTTCGGGATCGCCGGCGACCTCAAGTTGATTGATTTGATTTTGTAGCGCTGCTAACTGATTCTTGAGATCTTGGATTTCGTTGTTTTCCATTTTGGTTTCCCTCCGCTCATAGGGGCAAGTACCCGCAATGGAAAAGGTAGCAAAGAAAACAAGCCTGAAATTCCAAAAAGATTCAGACCTTTGGCAAGATGCTGAAAGGGAAGACAGTACGAATCAGGCGGGGTTGCGGCGAGCCAAAGGATTGGCTTCAAGTACCGCGTCGGGCAGTGGTTGGCCCGTGATTTCATCGACCCAGTAAGTTCCCGCATCGAGGCGGTTCAACGCCATTTCAACATCGGCCAGGTCGCGCTCGATGGCATCTAGGTCGATCGTTGCCGATTCTTCGTGGGTGGGTTCCGTCGAGGACATGGGCTCAGAGTAGTCGGCAGATAGTGTTTCAATCCATGTCCACAACTTTCCCCCCTTTTGACGGATCCGCCCCCAAGTGCCAGAAGTTCTCTTCTGAGCCCGAAATGGGTATCGACGTCACCAAGCGTTATACGGCCACCATGGAAACCTCGATGGGCACCATGGTCATCGCTCTCGACGCCATCAAGGCCCCTCGCACCGTGAACAGCTTCATCTTCTTGGCGCTGAACCACTACTACGACGGCATCATCTTCCACCGCATCATTCAGGGTTTCGTTTGCCAAGGTGGCGACCCGACCGGCACTGGTATGGGCGGACCTGGCTACAAGTTTGCTGACGAATTGCCCAAGGCCGGTCAGTACCAAATCGGTTCCTTCGCGATGGCTAACGCCGGACCCAACACCAATGGTTCGCAGTTCTTCTTGATCAGCGGCCCGAGTGGTGTGAGCTTGCCGCCGGCTTATGCATTGTTCGGTCAAGTTGTGAAGGGCCTCGAAGTTGTTGAGGCCATGCAAAATGTTCCGACGGCACGTGGCGATCGCCCCGTGACCGACGTGGTGATCAAGTCGGTCACCATCACTGTTGCTGACTGATTAACAAATCAGCTTCGCTACATATGACTTCACGAGTGACTCAACTCAGTGCGGCGCAAGCGCGACGTATTGCGTTGGGAGCTCAGGGATTTGCGCAGCCTCGGCCAACTGGTCGTACTGATCGCCGTCATTTACGGAAAGTGCTCGACCACATTGGTCTGATTCAGATTGACTCGGTCAACGTGTTGGTGCGCAGCCAAGAGTTGCCATTGTTCTCGCGACTTGGTGCACATCCGCGCGATTTCATTTCCTCTGCAACGAGAGATGGCGAACTTTTTGAATACTGGGGTCACGAGGCTGCCCATGTACGGACCGAACATCACCGACTGTGGCGATGGAAGATGGAGCAATCTGTTGATGGTCCATGGCGCAGTGCCGAACAACTCTTGAAGCAGCATCCGAAATACGTTGAAGAAATCTTTCAACGAGTTGTTGCGGAAGGCCCGTTGGCCGCAGGTGAATTGTCTGAACGCACTGAGAAGAAAGGCCAATGGTGGGACTGGGATCGAGCGAAGTTGGCTCTGGAGTACTTGTTTATGTGTGGGCGAGTCACTGCGACACGTCGCCCGAATGACTTTGCGCGTTTGTATGACTTACCCGAGCGGGTGATTCCTCAGCAGCATCTTCGTGCCCGAACTCCAAGTGTTCATGATGCGCAGCGCGAACTTCTTGAGATCGGTGCATGTTCATTGGGTATTGGAACTGCCAAAGATATTGCTGACTATTTTCGTATTAAGCCGGCACTGGCGCGACCACGTACTGGCGCGACCACGTATTGATGAACTCGTCGAGGCTGGCCGCTTAATCCCGGCCACGATTGAAGATTCAAAAGAAAAATGGTTGCTGCATTGTGATGCGCGTACGCCGAGGTCAATCAATGCCCAAGCGCTACTTTCGATGTTTGATCCAGTTGTTTGGAATCGACCGCGCGCCGAGAATCTCTTTGATTTTCATTACCGTATCGAGATTTATACACCGGCTTCGAAACGTAAATACGGGTATTACGTTTTGCCATTTTTGTTTGGCGATCGTTTGGTAGCCAGGGTCGACTTGAAAGCCGATCGCCACAACAACACCTTGTTAGTGCCAGGTATCTTTTCAGAAGCCCACGCCGACAAGAAAGAAGTCGCCGCTGGACTTACTGATGAATTGCGCTTAATGGCCCAATGGTTAGGGCTTGAAAAGATCAAAATTGGCAGTAATGGCGACCTTTCAAGTGCAGTACGTAAGTCACTCAGCACCCCAGCTCGTTAGCCTGAAACCATGAGTCGTCCACTTGTTGCTGTTGCTGGTCGCATTGCGGCAGCTGGCCGCGTGTCACGAAGTGAAATTTCTTTTGCTGGTCGCGTTTATTTGGATGCAGTTTTGCGGGCAGGCGGAGAACCATTAACTCTCGCGCCACGTGAGTTAACCCACGTACAGGCCGTTGAGCTGTTGTCGGGTTTTGAAGCACTGGTGTTGATGGGTGGCTCAGATGTTGACCCACATTTATATGGGCAGCATCGTCAACCTCATGTCTATGGCGTAATTCAAGAACAAGATCATTTTGAAATCGCCTTAGTTCATGCGGCAATTGAATTGAAGTTGCCGACGTTGGCTGTTTGTCGTGGCATTCAATTGGTCAATGTTGCGCTGGGCGGAACACTGATTCAACACATTGGTGACATCGATACCAGTGAAATGAAAGTTGTTGTTGAACACGCGCCTGGGAAATTCCCGGCTGGCCAAGATTTTGCATTGCACGATGTTGAGGTGACTCCACGCACCAAGCTGTCAAAAGCATTAGGTACGACGAGTGCCCGAGTCGCATCATTTCACCATCAAGGAATTGATGAAATCGGTAAGGGGCTTAAAGTTGTCGCGCGGTCAGCTGATGGATTGGTTGAAGGTCTCGAGCACAGTGGCTCGGGTCAGTGGTTGATCGGTGTGCAGTGGCATCCTGAGGACACTGCAACAACTGATCTGCATCAACAAGCGCTCTATAACGCGCTTATTGCTCAGACGCGGTAAACGGAATCGGCTGTAAAGCCCAACGAAGTGTTTTAGTCAGAGTTTGCGCAGCCGGTCGCACCACTGCACGTTCGCTCACTGGCAACCACGGAAGTCGTAATGGGAAACGTGTCCACAACGGCATGAGTGAAACCGCAGCGGCACCAAGCAGCCCGTAGATGGGACGTTGATAAATCGGTAACGGAGGAGTGAGCAGTAAATAG
>JBEDJE010000300.1:0-2572 GCA_041172985.1 Actinomycetota bacterium | reverse complement strand
GATCTTGATCGTGTGAGCTTTGCCTATTCGGCGCGAGACGGCGACGACGAGGACGATCTAGTACTCAATGACGTATCGCTGCATATTCATGGTGGTCAACATGTAGCGCTGGTGGGTCCGTCAGGTTCTGGGAAGACAACGGTTGCTCGATTGATAGCTCGATTGGTTGACCCGACAATTGGGTCGGTCTCGATCGGGGGCGTACCACTTACCCAGGTCGGAAATGAAGTACTGCGAAGCAGAATGGTGGTCGTTCCTCAGGAGCCGTTTTTGTTTGCTCAAACAGTGAGAGAAAACTTAATGTTTGCCTTGCCAGACGCTTCGGATGACTTGCTCCTCGCGTCGTTTAAAGATCTTGACTTGTTGGATTGGCTAGAAACGATGCCTTTTGGCCTGGACACGCATGTTGGACAACGTGGTGGTTCGCTGTCTGCTGGTGAACGCCAGTTGATTGCCCTCGTGCGTGCGTCGTTGGTGAAGCCGGATGTGTTGATTTTGGATGAAGCGACTTCGGCGGTTGACGCGGCGACTGAAGTTCGGATATCGCGCGCCTTGCAGCGTTTGGCAGAGGGGCGCACAACGGTTTCCATTGCGCATCGACTCTCTACGGCAGCTCGCGCCCAGCGAGTAGTACTGCTGCGCGATGGAAGGGTCGTGGAAGATGGTTCGCATCAGGATTTGCTGAAAAACGATGGAGAATACGCAAAACTCTATGCAACGTGGGTATCGGCAACAGAGGGACAGAGATGATCATTCGTCGTGCTGCTTGGTGGATATGTGTTGGTTTGGCCGGAACGGTCTTAGGTGGTTGTGGCGTGTCCGACGAAGTAGCCGCTGTGTGCAGCAGGGCGAGTGATTTCGAGTCGTCAATGGTTGCAGTCGATCAGTCCATTGAGGATTTGTCGGTTGTTGCACCACGACAGTTGCAAAGTTCGTTTGCCGTATTCCTTGGTTCGCTACTCACGCTTAATGACATCGCGCCATATGAGATACAAGATGATTTCGAACGTGTTTCCCGCTTTTATACCGAGCTTTCCATTGCGTTACAAAATGTCTATTGGGATGGAAACATCGGCGCCACCGATATTGCTGTGCAGCGAGCCATTAGCAATATGACTCGGAATGACAACATTCAGTCATTAGAACGTGTTCGAGAATTCATCAGAGACAAGTGCAGCGTTGAGCTAACAAAGAATATCAATAATGCGCCAGGGGATCTTCCTGAAGCACCCGAAGCATCTTTGATTGTGGAGCCGCAACCCGACGTGAATACGGGCTTCGATAATGAAGAAACTGCACTCCGTTCCTATGGCTATTTCGTAGCCGAACAATTTGGTATAGCGCTCACTCAATCCCAGGCCGAGTGTGTGGGCATTCAATTCACGGAGGAGGCTCAAGAAGTTATTGATGAAACTGATGCGCAATACCGATCGAGATTGCGCGGTATTTTTGAGTCGTGCGAGATCAACGCGCAGATTCCTTGATAGCCCGTTCAGGTTTTTGAACCAACTACAGTCGTTATATGGAAATTCGACTTATTCGTCATGCCGAGCCAGAGTGGGTGAAGGACGGCAAGAGCGTTGTCAATCCACCGCTCTCAGAGCGCGGATTTCGACAAGCACAGCGTTTGGGCGACAGACTAAAAGACGAGAGCTACGACCACATTTTTGTTTCTCCCTTGCTCAGGACAAGGCAGACAGCGGCTCCTCTTTTGCAACATCACCAGAGAGCGGAAGTTATCGAGCCATTTCTTGAAGAGATTCGCGAGCCGGCATGGCATGGTCAGCCGTCCGAGGTGACGATCAAGAAGTATCGAGATGAATTAGCACTGAAGGCAGAGGACCGCTGGAATGGTTTAGAGGGCGGGGAGCCCGTTCGCGATTTTGTTGCTCGCATCCATGCAGGTGCAACAGAGTTTTTTGCTCAACGCGGTGTGTATCGGCACGAGCATCACTCGCTACCCGTTTGGAATATCGACAACCCCGATGAGAGCTTGGTGTTTGTGGCGCATGCAGGCACAAATAGCGTGCTGATTTGCCACTTGCTCGGCCTTCAAACCACACCCTGGGAATGGGAACGTTTCGTCATCGGGCACTCGTCAATCACCACAATAAAGGCGATGAAACTTGGTGACGGATATACGTTTAGTTTGGTGAACCTCAGTGATCTGGAGCATTTGGAGCATTCAGAACGCACCCGTTAAGTATGACCAATTGGATTGATGATGGTTCTCACATCGTCACCAATCCAATTGGTCTAGTTGCTTGCCTTATTGTTTGCGGGAGCAATAACAATTAGTTGCAAGCATCTACAGCTTTAACAAATGGGTACGGATTAACTGCTTCGCCACCACGTGGGTGTACTTCGAAGTGAAGATGGTCGGTATTTGTATTGCCAGTTGAGCCGACGAAACCAATTACTTGTCCAGCCTTGACAGCTGTGCCAGCAACAGGAGTTGTATTGCACGCCGGTACTCTAATATATACTAAGTAATCCTCAGTTTCACCCCAATTGTATGAACCGCAAGGGGTAACATTCGCTGCCACAGTGGTTTCGTTAAGAACCACACGTA
>JBEDJE010000299.1:0-5212 GCA_041172985.1 Actinomycetota bacterium | reverse complement strand
GATTTTCCAGTGAGCGAATTACCGGATGGTGTCTTTCACCCGCAACAGATTCGTGCTGGTGTCGTGGCTGGAATTGCCGATTACGGCAACAAGATCGGCTTGCCCACCATTGCCGGAGCCGTGCTCTACGACAACGGGTACATCGCCAACCCACTCGTGTACGCCGGATGTATTGGAATTGCTCACGAACCTTATGTTGTTGAGAAACCGCAACCTAGCGATCGCGTCGTGGTGTTGGGCGGTCGTACAGGTCGTGATGGTTTACGGGGTGCCACATTCTCATCCATGACTATGGACGCGACCACCGGTGATGTTGCTGGAGCAAGTGTGCAAATCGGTGACCCGATAGTCGAGAAGTTGTTGATCGATGTGTTGGGTCGTTCGCGACACCTCTATCGATCAATCACCGATTGTGGTGCTGGTGGATTGTCATCAGCAATTGGCGAAATGGCCGAAGGTGTTGGCGCGCGAGTTGAGTTATCGGAACTCCCGTTGAAGTACCCAGGTTTGGCTCCATGGGAAATCTGGTTGTCCGAAGCTCAAGAGCGCATGGTTGTTGCTGTTGCAGATACCGCGCCTTTGTTTACGGCATGTGAACGATATGGCGTTGAGTGCATTGATATTGGTGAGTTCACTGGCGATGAACGGCTAATCGTCACCTACGAAGGAACAACTGTTGTCGACATTGACACCAACTTCTTGCATGATGGTCGTCCACAACGGCAACTAAATGCGGTGATGCCGAAGCCTGATCGCACGCCGATGTCTGATGAATCATTCAGTTCAGTCTTTGGAGCTCTTGATATCGCTGCAACAACCCTGCGCTTATTGGCTCATCCAAATATCGCATCAAAAGAATCAATTATTCGGCGATACGACCACGAAATTGGCGGGGCAACCCTGGTGCGTCCCATTATCGGTGCGCAAAATGACGGGCATGCCGATGGAGTGGTGTTAGCTGATCCATTAAGTAGCAGTGGCATTGCCGTGGGTATTGGCGTGAACCCTTGGATGGGAATCATTGACGCAGAACGAATGGCTTTGGCAGTTGTCGATGAAGCAATGCGCAATGTTGTTGCAGTGGGTGCAAACCCACGAACCGTTGCACTGCTCGACAACTTTTCGTGGGGCGATCCGCAACGACCAACAACTCTTGGTGAACTTGTTGCCGCAGTTGATGGTTGCTGCCAAGCCGCACGAGCATTTGGTGCACCGTTTGTCTCGGGTAAGGATTCGCTGAACAACGAATACTTCGGTTCGGATAACGAGCGGCACGCTGTTCCGCCGACATTGGTCATCACGGCCATGGCTCATGTGCCGAATGCGGACGCCGTCGTGACACCGGATTTCAAACAATCGGGCAATGTGTTGATATTGCTTGGTCGGACACTGTGCGAATTTGGTGGAAGTCATCTGGCAATGTTGAACGAGGTTGCTGGTGGTGTTGTACCGAGCTTCGACGACGCTGCGCCATCGCGTTATCAACTTCTTCATGAGGCAATTCTGAATGGCGATGTCAAATCGTGTCACGACATTTCAGAAGGTGGAATTGCTGTTGCAGTCGCCGAAATGGCAATCGCTGGTCGACTCGGAGCTGAGATCACTGTTGCCCAATCACTGACGCCAGACTGGTGGTATTTCAGCGAGTCGTGTGGGCGATTTATTCTTGAGGTTGAGCACGAATCGGTGGCCGCGATTCGCGAACAATTTGGTGAGGATGCCCAAATCATTGGCCGTGTTGTCGATGAACAACTTCTTTCGCTTGGCAATGGACAATCGCTCAGAGTAAAAGAGATGTTGAATAGTTGGCAGGGTGCATCATGAGCATGCGACCTACTGCCGCTATCTTGGTCGCTCCAGGCACGAATCGTGATCGCGATGTTGCCTTAGCCCTCAACTTGGCTGGGGCTGATTCGGTCGTTGTGTCCATCACCGATCTTGAACGTGATGCGAATGTCATCAACACAGCACAAATGATCGTCATTGCTGGCGGGTTTTCATTTGCTGATGCACTTGGGTCTGGGCATGTCTTTGCTCTTGAACTTGAGATGTTGTTAGGTGATCGCCTGCAACAAGCGGTTGGCGATGGTCGACCCATCATCGGAATTTGTAACGGTTTCCAAACATTGGTACGCATGGGATTGTTGTCAAGTGGTGCAGGTGCAATGGCGTTAGATCACAACGAGCGGGGTTTGTTTGATTGTCGTTGGGTCACTTTGCGGCCATCTTCTGAAAAGTGCGTATGGACACAAGGCCTCCACGAAAATCTTGAATGCCCAATCGCTCATGGTGAAGGTCGGTTCACCGCGGACACCGAAGTAGTTGCACGACTTCAATCAAATGATCGCGTCGCCCTGCGTTACGTCAATGGAAACCCCAATGGATCAGCTGATGACATCGCTGGCATCTGCGATGAATCCGGCCTGGTGTTGGGGCTAAACTTCCTGCGTAGTACTCATCAAGGTCTGGCGTTAGAACTTTTTCGCAACGGAGTCGCACATGCCTCAGCTTGAAGGTTGTTCACATATTGAATTGCCGTTACCCGATGAACGAGTCGGCAAGGTGCGAGTCTCGTATGAGTTATCAGATAATCGTCGACTTTTCGTCACGACTGATCGTTTGTCGGCATTTGATCGCATTGTTGCCGTTGTCCCGTATAAGGGTCAAGTATTGAATCAACTTGCTGCTTGGTGGTTTGAATCAACGCGCGACATTGTGAGTAACCATTTCGTTTCATGTCCTGACCCCAATGTGACGATTGGTCGCACAGCAAGACCACTTCCAGTAGAGGTTGTTGTGCGCGGTGCAATGACAGGTTCAACGTCAACATCAATTTGGCGCCAATACAGCGCTGGTGCGCGAACTATTTATGGCTATTCGTTTTCTGACGGCATTGCTAAAAACACCTTGTTGCCCGGACCAATTGTGACACCAACTACCAAAGCCGAAGCCGGTGGACATGATGAACCTCTGTCGTGTGCCGACGTAGTGAGTCGGGGTTTTGTCAAAGCAGAACTCTGGGAGCAGGTTCAAGAGGCTGCTTTGAATCTGTTCAAGCGGGGGCAACAAGTCGCGGCGCAAGCCGGGCTTTTGTTGGCCGACACCAAGTACGAATTCGGTTTAGATACTGACGGTCAATTGATGTTGATTGACGAGATGCATACTCCCGACTCATCGCGCTTCTGGGAAATGAGTAATTACGAAGCGCGAATTGCCGAGTAATTACGAAGCGCGAATTGCCGCTGGGCAAGAACCCGAAAGCCTCGACAAAGAGCCGATTCGTTTAGCACTCGATGCGATGGGCTATCGGGGCGACAGGTTGCCACCAGTTTTAAGTGCTGAAGTTATTGCGGCCACAACCGAGCGATATATCAAGGCGTACACGCGATTGACATCAAAAGAATTTGTTGCCGGAACCTACCCAATTCAAGAGCGACTTGATTCATTAATAGCGGAGGACAAACTTTCATGAGATTTTTTGACTTCGGGAGCATTCAACCTTTGCAACATGAGTGGTGTCTTTCCAGTAGATATTTCAGGTGCGACAAACAAGAGAGAGAAGTTTTCTGATGGCTGAATACATGGAATGGAATGAGCGTATGGATTCACCGCGCGAAGAGTGTGGTGTGATTGGTGTGTCATCGCCAATTGAAGAAGTTGCGCAATTAGTGGGTTGTTCTCGTTGCAGCATCGTGGCCAAGAGGCTGCAGGTATTGCAGTGTCCGATGGCAAGCAGGCTCGCCTCCATAAAGACGATGGACTTGTGAACAATGTGTTTGATGCCGCATCGTTAGCCCCGTTGAAGGGGAAGAACGGTATTGGACACACGCGTTATTCAACGACTGGTGGTTCGGGAACCCGAAATGCACAACCGTTCATGGTTGAGACAATTCACGGTCCGTTAGCGGTTGCGCATAATGGCAATTTGGTGAATGCTCAAGAATTGCGTGCCGAGTTATTGGGTCGGGGTTTTGGATTAACAGCATCATCGGACACCGAAGTGATGACGTTGATGTTGGCCTCGGCAGGGGGACCAACGTGGGAAGATCGACTGGCTCGCACCTTGCCTGCTTGGAGCGGCGCCTACTCGTTGGTATTGCTCGTTGAAAACCGCGTGATTGCAGTTCGTGACCCGTGGGGCTTCCGACCGTTATCGGTTGGGCAGTTGGCTGATGGCGGCTGGGTTGTCGCATCTGAAACCTGTGCGCTTGAAACTTTGGGTTGTCGTGAGATCTCGGAAGTGGCTGCCGGCGAAATAGTAACGCTTGAGGGTGAGAAGATCACCCGTCGACAGGCCATGGTGCCGTCGGCGCAATCGGCACGTTGCACTTTTGAATTTGTGTACTTCTCTCGCCCCGATTCGCAATGGGACGGTCGAAGTGTGCATAGCGTTCGTCAACGCTTTGGCGAACAACTTGCTCGCGAACATTCAGTAGAAGCCGATGTTGTGGTACCAGTTCCCGACTCATCAATTCCCGCAGCAGTTGGCTACTCGCGTGAGAGTGGAATTCCCTATAACGACGGACTCATCAAGAACCGTTACATCGGTCGCACGTTTATTGAACCGACATCAATCATGCGTGAACGTGGTGTGGCGATGAAGTTCAACGCGCTTGGAGAAAACCTACGTGGCCAGCGCGTCATCTTGATTGACGACTCGTTGGTTCGTGGGACAACAGCCGGACCACTTGTGCAGTTATTACGAGATGCCGGAGCAGTTGAAGTTCATTTACGAATCACCAGTCCGCCCATCAAGCATGCATGTCACTTTGGTGTTGATATGGGACATGACAATGATCTGATTGCTGCCCGAATGGACCTTGAAGAATTGCGGCAAGTTGTTGGCGCCGATTCACTGGCATTTCTATCGTTAGACGGAATGATGCTGGCGGTTGGCCGCGAAGACGGATATTGCAATGCCTGTTTCACTGGGGCGTATCCAGTGTCGGTTGGTGCACCAAAACGTAAAGATGCATTTGAAGGTGTGTTGGCATGAGCGACGCGCTGTGTGTCTTGATCGTTGGCTCGGGTGGTCGTGAACACGCGATGGCCGAGTCGGCGTTACGTTCGCTGCGATGTGGTCGCTTGTTGGTGACACCAGGCAACGCCGGCGCTCCAGGAGACCGATTCAACGTGGCCGCCGATGACGTGGCAGGAATTGTTGCACTTTGTCAGACCGAAAAAGTTGATCTGGTTTTAGTTGGGCCAGAAG
>JBEDJE010000298.1:0-4651 GCA_041172985.1 Actinomycetota bacterium | reverse complement strand
TCCGGTGCCGGTACCAGCGGTTCCCTTGGGACCAGCGGCAAACATGCGGGCAGCAGCAACGACATCGTCGGCATTGATTTCACAACGCGCCGCGACCATCTCGGGTGTGTACGGCGCAACCGCCGCGCGTAGTTCATCAATTTGATTCACCCAACGAGCGCAGAATTCTTGATCGTGCAGGTTCTCTTGCAGAATCACATTCACAAGACCAGCCAAAAGGGTTGGATCTTCGCCAGGCTTGACGGGCAACCACAGATCGGCAAACGATGCGAGTTCACTCTTACGTGGATCGATCACGATCAACTTCATGCCGCGTTCTTTGGCGCGACGTAAACGTACGAACGGGTTGGTACCTTGCAATCCACCTGAGGGACCATAAGAAGACACCAGTGGGTTGTAACCAATTGCTAGCAACACATCGGCGTCGCGGAAGTTCTGCCAACCTGCTTCCCATGCTCCAAGACGCAAACGTGATGTGAGGTGAGCGGGTTGATCGATGGTGATGCTGGTGTAAAACGACGGCGAGTCAATACCAACATGAAAGGCCTGGGTGACAGGCATTGAAATCGAATTTTGAAATGCGCCAGTACCCGTATATGAGGCAACTGCACGTGGACCATATTTTGCAATGATTGATTGCACACGAGACGCGATGTCATCAAGAGCTGCCACAGAAGTCGTTTCACTGAATGTTCCATCGGCGTTGCGTTGCAAAGGTGCACGCAAGCGATCGGGGGCATTGTGCTGATCGGCGAGTTGCCGACCCTTGATGCACGTGTAGCCCTCGAACATCGGGTCATTCATAATGCCGCGAACGGCAACAACTTTTTCTTTCGGTTGTCCACCACTGGTGTTGATTTCAATGTCAACTTCAAGTGGGCAGGCCGCGTGGCAGAAACGACAAAACGTCTCGCGTGATTCAATCATCGCGGCTTGGCGCCTCCGGAAACACGGATCATTTCACCGCTGATCCAACTGGCTCCTGGCGAGCACAAGAACAACACGGCAGCGCCCATATCTTGCAACGTACCGAAACGTTGCATCGGGATATTCCATTGCGATTCAATTTCGGCGAGATCTTCATCATTCTTCACTCCAAGTGCAATCTTGAAGATTTCGGTGGGTACTGCACCCGGCGCAATTCCATTCACACGGATGCGGGGAGCAAGTTCGGCACACGCAGTAAGTGTCAACGAGTTAACAGCAGCTTTAGCGGCACCGTAGTGAGCACTACCCGGAACCGGTCCGAAGCCAGCACCCGATGAGATATTGATGATCGACCCAGTTTCCATGTATTTCGCGGCGGTACGAATACCGACCCACACTGCAGTGAGGTTGAGCGCAATACAGGCGTCCCAGTCCTCACGCTTTAAGTCGGTCATGGGCAAACGTGCGGGTGAACCGCCAGCGTTGTTGATCCAGATCGACAACTTGCCAAATTCTTTGATGGCGGCCTTCGCCAAGTTCTCCATGGCTTCATCGCTTGTTACATCGGTTTCAACTGCGATGGCTTGACCACCATCGGCACGAATGGCTGCAGCGACTGCTTCGATCTCGTGCACGCGACGGGCGGCAACGACAACTTTCGCTCCGGCATTAGCCAAGGTACGCGCGATGCCTTCACCAATTCCACGTCCGCCGCCAGTAACAACGGCAACGTCGCCTTCGAGGCTGAAGAGTTCACCTGGTGTGGGGTATTCCTTGCTCATTTTCTGTCCATTCTTTTGGGGGTTGATTAATTGGAGAATTGATTAGTTAGAGAATTGTGACGACGCCGGTGGTGCCATTGACTTCAATCATTGCGCCATTAGGGATGCGTTGCGTGCCATCAGTAATTGAAACGACACACGGCACACCCAGCTCGCGACTCACGATGACGGCGTGACTGATTTGTCCACCCACATTCACGACAACAGCTGCACTTGTCATAAACAATGGTGTCCAACTGGGGTCGGTGCACGGAGCAACCAAAATGTCGCCAGGTTCGAGTTCGCCCGGATCGCCTGGATCAAGAACAACGCGGGCGATTCCGCGAGCAACACCAGGAGAACCAGCAACACCGATAAGTGCATCACCAGTAGTTGCAACTTTGACAACACGCGCATCTTTGCGAGCCCACTGACTGAGCGGAGCAACGGTTGCATTGGCGATGATGAACGGTGGTTCAAGGTCGAAGAGTTCGCGCCATTCGTTATAACGCTGAGTCAACTTGTTGGTGAACGAACTGGGATTGACGATGTAGTCATCAAGTTCACTATCAAGCACCTGGAAAATGAGTTCGTCATGACCGTGGCGACGACCAAGTTCGCGGAATGCGACGCGGGCTTCGTGTAATACGCGCACGATTGATGTTTTGGTGCGTTCGCGGTGGGCCATCATTTTTCCGGCACCGAGTCCGAGATCAAGTAGCGGTGCAACATCGTGTTTGTCGGCTAACGCAATATGACGTTCGTGTGGCGATTCGGCATCGGTTTGCAAACGCACGCGATCGAGAGCAGCGAGCAAGAGTTGTGGATGCGTTTCCCATGTTGGCGAGCGCAAGTCCCATTCATCGGGTCCACGACTACCAAATTCAACAATGAATTCATTCCACGCTGCAGTGAACGCTGAATTGATTTGCAACAGGCCGTTGTTGAGACCTGTGTTAAACGCCGCAGTGAGTTGTGCATCGTTGTGCACCATGCGGGACAAATTCCAGAGCGCGTAGTTGGCATCGGCCGAGTCAACATCGCCGATGCTCGACAGCAACGCCATCGGCAAACTTGGTTCGCCAATTGCTTCAGCAACAACTCCAAGAAGGCCAGGTGCAACGGCGGCACTACTGCCAGACACAACGTGTTGAGAAAACAAGTGTGGCAACTGTGCTTGCACAACGCGTGCACGAGCAACTAGTTGGGCATCGGTGTATGACGACAGGTAGCCACGCGATGCGCGCAATTCTGCGGCCTTGGCTTTGTCGGCATCAAGTTCGGGCCATGCAACACCACTCATGATCCATGCGGTGTGAGCATCGATGCCCGCAGTGAGGTGTGGCTTTTCGTCATCGGGGTGAGCGACATAAGTCGGCACATCGGGATGGTCACCGAAGAATGCTTGGTCGAGCGCGGCTACCGTGGCAGCAGGGTTGCGCACACCTTGCATGCGAATCGCCGAAAGGTTGATATAGAAGTAGCCACCAAAGCAGGCGACCGATTCGGGATGTTGCGGGTTGAAGTCGGAGTCTTCGTAAGCACCAATGCGAATGAGGCCGGCTTTGTAACCAGCGACGATTCCGCCGTCCCAACCGAATGACCAACCGAGTGGGCTCACCGGATCGGCAAGAACTTCACCAGCGTTGGCCCGGGTGTAGTGGGGAAATCTCTGGCTTGTTGGCCAGTCGGTAATCCATCGATCTTGCATATCCGCCCCCTACCCGTAGTAAGTATTCAGACTAGGGGCAACGCGAGACCGATTATTGACCGAGAATGATTAGGACCACTTGGCGCGAAAGTATTCGCGGTCGTCGGCGACAAGTTGACCAAAGTTGGCCGGGGGATTGGTTCGGATAGTGACACTGTCGGCGTGTTGGCAGCGAGCCGTATGTGAGATGACGGCGTGCATGCCCATCGTGCGAATCACCCATAACAAGATGTCGTCATCGCCGTACCACCACGTGAGTTTTTCATCGAAGCTGTAGATCATCGCCAAATCTCTGCGCAGCATCATGGCAAAACCGGCCAGTCCACCAGTTCCGTCGTAACGCGAACCGCAGGTGTTGAGGACGCGCCGATCTTCATTCATATCTATCGACGTGTAGTTCGGGCAGATGATGCCGATGGTCGGGTCGTTGTCGAGGGAATCGCTGAGTGAACTGAGGCAATGCTGTTCGAGTCGCACATCGTCGTTGAGGAAGGCGATATGAGATTCACGCCCCACAGCTTCGATGCCACGGTTCCACATCTTGTGAATGCCGACGCCCTCGGGGACCACGACCTTGATGATGCCATCGCTGGGGTCGGGGAGGGTGTCGTAGGTGTTCTGCCCGTCGGCGACGATGCAGATAGTGTCGACGGCTGGGTCGACGCTGAGGTCACTAAGAAGTTCGGCTAAACCCGTGAAATTCGATTTCGTGGGAATCACGACGTTCACGCGGCTGGCCATCATCTAAATCCAGAGTGTTGATTGATTGCTGGACAAGTCGCTATTTGATTGATTCAGATGGGGCGTTAAGGGTCAGGATCGTGAACGCTTGCCACCAGACCTTCTGCTGCAGATCCAATTATGCCGAGCACTGAAAGCACCCCGAAAATGCTCTGAAAAACCACGACGCTAACCCATCCACCCTTGCGGGCTTTGATGCACATAACTGCGGTCCATATCAAGGCGATAGAGAGGATCAAAAGGATGACAGCAAGGAATGTGATTGTCCCCCCAGTTAAATCGTCGGCAAATTCGCCGATTTGGGACTGCGTGATTGAGAACAACCATAAAGAAAAAATCGCAAAGAGGGCGCCTTCAATGATCTGGAGGACACCACTTGCTGTCAGCCGACCGTTTCCAGTGTTTGTTGCCTTTAATGACATACTGGGCGCAGGTGGTGGCGGTGGCATAAACGCTGCATCACTCATTTCAGGATGACTTTGATCACTCATTTTGCTTTACTTCCCCCAAC
>JBEDJE010000297.1:0-2588 GCA_041172985.1 Actinomycetota bacterium | reverse complement strand
GACGACATGATGGAAGAGTTGCGCAATGTCTTTGGGCGCGACATTGATGAACCGCTTCCTGATTTTTCTGTCTTCCCACCTGAAGTCATTGAGTTTGAATCGCCACCAGGTACGTATCACGACTGTTGGCCGTTGATGATCATGAGCACTTCTGCGTTGCGTTCAATGCAAGAGGCTTTGCCAGATTCGGTCATTGATGTGCGACGTTTTCGTCCGAGCCTTGTTGTTGACACGGGCGACCAAACTGGGCATCCCGAATTTGCGTGGGCTGGAAAGACGGCACGAATTGGCGATTGCGAAATTGAATTTCAGTCGGCGTGCCCGCGTTGCGTGATGGTGACGCGTGAGATCAACGATGATCTTCCCGCCGACCGAGCAATCTTGCGACACATCGTGCGCGAGCTCGATCAAAATGTTGGCGTCTATGCCAAGGTCACTCAACCTGGTGCCATCAAAACCACCGATCAACTCACATTCCTCTCGTGATTCTGGTGCAGAATCGTTGCGAAAAACGCAACTATTCTGCACCAGAATCACAAGGTTGATAGAAGGATTTTGGCGACTTGGGCGGCGGGTTCGCCGTTGTAGTGCAGACCGTCGTAGCGGAAGATCCGCTCGCAGTCATTGGGGTATGACGGGCACACGTCATCACGTAATTGGACGACCTTGATTCCTAGTTCCGCAGCGACATCGTCATAGGCCACAATCTCGCATTCAGTGCCCTCGACGTCTTTGGCGGTCTGATCTAAGCGGGGCACCGGTGCCACCAAGATGATGTTGGTTGTGACGCCATCAAAGTACGCCACAAGACGACGAATGCGATCGCGAGTTAACTGTTGAGCGTTGTCTTCACAAAAGTAATACGGCGTTCCGTGTTCAACGAAACCCACTCCAGTTCCGCCCCACCAAATGATTGCCGTATCAACATCGAGTTCTTGGGCTCGGGCTGGTGTCCCTTGTAAGAACGTCACGCACTCGGGTTTGCCGTATTGATCTTTCTTGTCTTCTGAAGGTACACATCCAGGGTCAGCGCGAACTTCAATCTCGACTCCAAGTGCTTGAGCTTCGGCTTGTAACTCATCGGCGGCGACTGCGGGGAGAGAGTCGCCGAATACCATGACGCGTTGCGGCAACTCAATCGGCACCGAGTCAACAGTTGTGGGTCGTGGGGCAAGGGTGACCTCAACATTGAGGGCGGGTGCAGTAGGAGTCGATACAACGAGACTCACAACAACGATTGATACGGCGACTAAAGCCACGGGCAACATACTCAAACGCGGAAGGCGGCGGTTGCGAATGGGTGACTCAACGATGCGATACGACAGGCCGGCTAAGGCAATGGACAATGCGGTCACAACTACAAACCGAACTCCGCTATTGAGATTGTCAAACTTATGTGAAACAACAAGCGGCCAATGGAACAAATAAATGCCATAACTCCAACGACCAATGAGTCGCAGCGCTGGCGACGACAGAAGGCGATTGGATTGTGTGGTGCTGTAGAGAACCGCAGCAATGCCTGCCAATGAAATGACAATGAGCGGTCCAGAGAACACCCAATTACGATCACCAGGCAACCAGATTGCTGCTGGCACCAAAACAACGAGTGAGAAAGTGGGCAATAACCACGATGGCAAAGTCACTTTCTTGGGTGGCCAACCTCGAGTTGCAATTGCTGCACCAATTAAAAAGGCAACTGCCCGCGTGTCGGTCCCTTGGTACACGCGATCAACCGAAAGGCCTGCATGAATACCAATGACTTGGATGAGAGCAGAAATACCCGCACCAACCAATGCAACTTTTCCAAGAGTCGAAGGCGTACGTCGCTTTAATACAAACCAAGCCACAATGGGCCACACGACATAAAACTGTTCTTCAATGGCGAGCGACCATAAGTGCCGTAGTGGATCTGGCGTGGCGAATTGATCCCAGTAACTGGTGCCACCAAAAATATGCACCCAGTTTGTTGAGTAAGTGAGTGCACCCCAAATGTTTCGTGCAGTGACCTCTACTTGGTTGAACTGAACGAGCAGGGCGATGAGACCGAGTAAGACAACAAGCGCGGGCACCAGGCGACGAATGCGACGCATCCAAAAAGCACCAAGAGCTACAGCGCCAGTTCGCTCATGTTCGGCCACCATGAGGCCGGTGATTAAGAAACCCGAAATACCAAAGAAGACGTCAACGCCTATCCAACCGCCTTCGATGACGCCACTATGAAACGCGACAACGACGAGGACCGATAGAGCACGCAGTCCATCTAGGCCTGGAAGATAGACCGCCGAGCGAAGAGAGGTCTGGTCAACGGGCAAATTCATCAATCAATGTTTACTTGTTGATGGTGGGAATCTGAGTATTTACTCCGCCGAATGAAGAACCTGCATCTGTGCCGTTCAGAACGGCAAACGGATCACGGATGTCGTCTTGGTACCCAAGGGCAAAGGATCCGAGTGAGTAGCCCATGAGTTTTTGGACATGGGCAGGCAGCGTGCGCGCGATCTCGGGGGGACACGAGAGATATTGGTTTTCTTCTTGGCGCAGCCAGCCCAAGATGTAATCAACATTGAGGCCGCGCCTGATGCGATCGG
>JBEDJE010000296.1:0-2589 GCA_041172985.1 Actinomycetota bacterium | reverse complement strand
TCGTATGTGCAACAGCTGGAGATGGAAAGCAACGGCAAGCGTGTAACCACAGCTGGCGATCTGGTTTCCATACCCACTTCTCCCATTGTGTGGGGAGGCGTTGGCACGAATGCCCAACATGCGTACATGCAGCTATTGCATCAAGGCACTTCAGTCGTGCCCGCAGATTTCATTGGCGTTGCAGCAACGCCAACTCACGACGGCGGAGCCCACGACGCACTTGTGGCCAATCTGTTCGCACAAACGCAGGCGCTGGCGTTCGGAAACGCAACAGACCCGCACCGTACGTTGCCAGGCAATCGTCCAACCACAACCCTGATGCTGTCGTCGCTCTCTCCTCGCACACTTGGGGCACTCATTGCCCTCTATGAACATTCAGTGTTTGTTCAGGGTTGTGTGTTTGGGATCAACAGTTTTGATCAGTGGGGCGTTGAATTGGGCAAGAAGTTGGCCAACGAAGTTTCCGCACAGATTTCCGCACCGACCGAAACCATCGGAGCCGACGCATCCACGGCAAAATTGGTGCAGTGGTACAAAACGCACCGTTCTAACACCTAGTCTGTGCCCTGTGGCGGAGAAGTATTCACAAGCAGAGCGCATGATCAACTTGCTTGCACTGCTCGTGCAACGCACCAAGCCTCTCACGCTCAAGCAAATTCGCCAAGAGCTTGTTGGTCAATATCCAGAATCCGACACCGCTGCACGAGCAGCGTTTGAGCGCGACAAAGGCGATCTTCGCGCACTCGGTATACCAATTGAATTGATGACGCTCGGTGGTGACCAAGCCGGAGAAGGCGCATACCGAGTGGATCGTAAGAGTTTTGAACTCGGTGATTTGGGTCTAACCGATGAAGAACGTTCGGCTTTGCAGTTCGCAATGGCAACGGTTCGTGTAGGTGCAAGTCACGGCGACGAAGCACTGTGGAAGTTGGGTGGAGAACGTGCGCTCAATGCACAATCAACAAGTTTGAACATCCAATTAGATGACCAGTTAATGGCCACGCTTGCCGATGGAGTGGTGGAGCACCGCACGCTGAAGTTTTCTTACAAGGGCGAAATGCGCAGTGTGGATCCATATGGTTTGTTGGCCCGCGCAGGATTTTGGTATCTCGTTGGCTTTGATCAGTTACGTGCCGATCGCCGGACATTTCGTGTCGATCGAATTGAAGGCGACATTTCTGTAGGTGATCGCGGATCGTTTAGCAGGCCGAAGGATTTTGACTTGCAGAAGGCAGTTCCAACCGAGGCTGAATTGCTTGCAGAAGGCCACGGCGATGATGCAGTGGCAACGGTGTTGGTGGATGCAAGTTTGGCAGGCGGTGTGCGCACGCAATTTGGCAATCAAGCCGTGATCAAAGAACATGCTGACGGCGGCGTGGAATTTGCTATTCCATGTTCGAACCTCACAGCATTTCGTGTGTGGCTGTTTGCCATGGTCGATCACGCAACGGTCATTGGCCCGCCGCGTGTCCGTAAACAAGTAGTTGCATGGCTCACTGAGCAGGCGGGTGGTCGCTAATGGCAATGCGTAAATCTCGTCGTGGGCCACGAGGTGCCGCTGAACGCGTAGAGGGCTTGTTGGTCATGTTGCCATGGCTAATTAGCCGTAAGCGCGTGAAGCTTTCCGATATGGCTAAACAGTTCAAGTTGAGCGAAAAAGAATTGATGAACGACCTGATGATGGCTGCAATGTGTGGAGTGCCTCCCTACACACCAGATGCATTGATTGATGTGTTCGTAGACGAAGGCGAAGTTGTTGCTGAAGTTCCACTGATGTTCTCGCGACCATTGCAACTGAATTCTGCCGAACTGTTCGCTCTGCAGGCAATGGGTAGTGCCGCACTGTCAATGCCAGGTGCAGATAAAAAAGGGCCACTTGCCTCTGCGCTCAAAAAACTGAAACCACTGTTGCCAAAGGGCGATGTAGTGGAAGTTGATGTTAAGGCAGTGAAATATTTGCCAGAAGCACAACATGCAGTTTCCGCAGGGCAATTTGTGGCCATTGATTACTTCTCGCCGATCTCTGGAACTCATTCTTCACGCACCATTTTCCCGCGCGCAGTGTTTGAACAAATGGGTCATTGGTATGTGCGTGCAGACGACGATCAGTCTGGTGAAATTCGTAACTTCCGTATTGACCGCATCAAACAGTTCACCCCAACTGGCAAAACCTCAGAACCAATCATTGAGGGAATTGAGGCCGAAGTTGATTTCTTTGGAACAGATATGGAGACGGCAACGTTGCTCGTTCGCCCAGCAGCATTGCGTTTGGTCGAGACGTACCCATACATTTCGCGCGAACCGCAAAGCGATGGCAGCGTAAGAATTGAGTTAGCAGTTGGCTCGCAGCAATGGTTGGGTCGTTTGTTATTGCGCGGAGGCGACGCGATTGATGTGCTTGAGCCAGCCAAATGGGTGGACTTAGGTGTGCACACTGCTCAAGCAGTGTTGAAGCGCTACAGCTGAGTTATTTCAGCGCGATGCTTGCCAGTTGGCTGGCATCGGTGATGCCAGCTTTGGCAAGCAACATTGGCAACAGTCGTGCCGTGACAATTGCATCGGCAAGAGCGTCATGATTCGGAACATCGG
>JBEDJE010000295.1:0-3466 GCA_041172985.1 Actinomycetota bacterium | reverse complement strand
GTGAAGTGCGGAATCACCTGTTCGGCAAAGAGTTCGTAACTGCGCAATGTTTGATGCCAATCAGCCATGTCGGCGCCCATGAATAAGTAACAACCGAATCCGCCGGTCTTTTCTTGCAAGCGCTCGATCTGCGCAATCGCCATTTCGGGAGTACCAATCACCATGCGACCCGACTCATTGGCTTGGTCAATGAAATCGTCGATGTCAGTTGGCGGGGGAGGACCGTTGGGGTCACCTAAAGGAATGATGTGTCCGAGATAATCCCAGATCCATTGCAAGCCGTAACGGCAGTTCTCGCGCGCCTTCTCCACGGTCTCTGCGATATGCATCGGACCCATGAGTCGAGCCTTCGAACGATCAACCACATGGCCGTGACGATTGGCTTCGTCCTCCCACACTTTGAGGTTGTAATCAAGCATCTGAAATGCGGCAGGCTCGGTCGCAGCAATCGAGATCAAGCCAACTCCATACTTACCAGCCAACTTTGAACCAGACGGCGATACCGAAGAAGCAACTGCAATATCAAAATTGCTGTACGGCTTCACTTGCAACACTGCTTCATTGCACGTGTACCAGTCGGTCTGTTCGGTGACAGTCTCTCCACGGAACAAACGCATCATCACATCGAGCGACTGTTCCATACGGGGGCGCTGGGTCATCGGATCAATGCCCAACATGTGTGCGTCCGATGTCAATTGCCCTGGGCCAGCACCAAACATCATCCGTCCACGAGTCAGGTGATCAAGCATCACGATGCGATCAGCCAACATGAATGGGTGGTGGTAGGGGAGCGAATTTACACCCGTACCCAACTTGATGTATTTGGTTCGTTCGGCAGCGGCAGCAATCATGACTTCAGGAGAAGCGATCGTGATACCCCAGACGATCGAGGTGTTCCAACAACTGCAGGTCGCGGTGCAACGCCAGCGTCGGGTTGACCCCCGTCTTGTGCATCGGCGGCATGAAGATTCCGAAGCGAAGACTCATGTCAAATTACTAACACACACGGCTTCACTCAATCGTGCCGTACGCACCCACTGTGCCAGTTGAGCCCGCATCTCGAACCTTGGTGACGGCGTGACTTAGATCAACGATGAATTCTTCAATTACTCGATGGTGAACTGCGTTCACAGTGCAATGCAAAGAGTCGGGAGGGGCTTGTCTGTCGACATACCAACCGTGCAGTGCCAATTCGTCGGCGACTGCGAAAACATCAAATCCTTGTGCACCGAAAGACAAAAGAGTGCTGTCAGGTGTCGCCCGTAAATCCAGACCATCGATGCTCTGAATAGCTTGCGCCAATTGACGTGTCGTCAATCGGGCTGATTCAGTCAAGCGCAAATAACCCTCGTCGCCGAGATAGTTCATCACTGCCCATGCCGCGGCCATCGGGCCACCGCTTTTTGTACCAAGCACTCCAGACGAACCGTAGAACCCACCCAACCAATTGTCGGTTGTAAATGTTTGGTATGAACGAAGTTGACGGTTGCGGTGGAGAATCACCGAAGCACCCTTTGACGTATAACCGTACTTGTGAAGATCGACCGAAATACTCGTGACACCTTCGACGCGAAAATCCCAAAGGGGAATCTCTTCACCGAGACGTTCAAGAAAAGTGAGCGTGACTCCGCCCATACATGCATCAACATGGCAATTGATGTTTCGCGCGCGAGCAAGAGCTGCAATCTCAGTGATCGGGTCAACAACTCCTTGTGGGTACTGCGGTGCCGAGCCAACAATGAGAACTGTGTTCTCATCGATTAATTGACTCATTGCTTCAACATCTGCGCGCCAGTCAGCACGAACCGCAACACGTCGACTTTCAAGCCCAAAGTAGTAACAGGCTTTCTCAAAAGCAGCATGTGCAGAGGTAGGCAACACAACATTCGGTTGCGAGATACCAAACTCCTTTCGGCCACGCTCGCGAGCTGCCTTGACTGCCAACAGAATGCTTTCAGTACCACCACTTGTCATGAAGCCCGCTGAGGTGTCATCACCGTGAACCCAGCGATTGACGGTTGAGACAACCTCAGCTTGAAACTTCTTCAAACTCGGAAACGCGTCAGCGTTTAAACCATTGGCCGATCCGTACATTGCATAGGCGGTATCGGCGACTTCTTGAACTTCGGGTCCGGCATAGTACGCCAATGAAAACGCTCGACCGTCTTTCCAACGCAAATCAGATTGACCGATCGCTCCAACTTGAGCCAAGACTTCTTGAGCGCGTGAATCCATAACCCTGACTGTAGACATCTGACATGACTACGGTAGGAATCATGTTTGATCTCAATGCCGCACCACTTGTTTCAGTTGACGAAATCAACGCATTTATCGGGGGAGAGTTTGGTGGCAATCAGAATGCCTGCGAAGAGATGGCATTCGGAATGGCCCTCGCCGTGATGTATCCAAGCGCCGCCTCTTTACGCCCAGGAAAAATCATCAGCGGCCCGACAGTCTTCAGCATTTGTGATGCCGCATTGTTCTATGCGGCCTTGTCGGCGATCGGTATGGAACCCATGACGCTGACGAGCGAAATGTCCATTCGGTTTCTTCGACCCGCAAGGGGAGAGGTCATCCGTGCCCGAGCCACGCTCAACAGCCTCGGATCACGCTCAATCGTCGGAACGGTCTTGGCGTACACCGATGACGAATCAAAGCCGGTAGCGGTCGCTCAGGGCACTTATATGCGACCCAAGAAGTCGGCCACCGCCTAAGACAGCAAGCAGACCATCATCTAACATCGAACTATGTCTACACACGCAGGTAAGCCCGTCATCCAGGTTCCAGCAGGGGACCCACCCACCAGTCTGATCATCGATGACATCGTGACCGGTGACGGCAAAGAGGCCACACCTGGCTGTCGGCCAGTCATGCATTACGTCGGCGTCGCCTGGAGCACCGGACGAGAGTTTGATGCCTCCTGGGACCGCATGGAAACGTTCAGCTTCAAACTCGGCGCGAGTGAAGTCATTGGCGGCTGGGATCAAGGAGTCGCTGGTATGAAAGTCGGCGGACGCCGTCAGTTGACAATTCCGCCCGAACTTGGTTACGGCAGCCGCGGTGCCGGCGGCGTCATCAAAGGCAACGAGACGTTGATCTTCGTCGTCGATCTCATTGACGTTCGATAAGCAGGCTTTTGTCGGTTGTGAGCAGGTCCTTCTCTGTTCTTTGGTCAAAGTGTCATAACGGAGATTATGGGCGCAATATCCCAGCGAAAGTCAGAGCTACAAGCACGAACTATTCGGTACCGTTCTTCGTGTTTCCAGATGGCGTCAACGTCCGATCCCGCAATGGCCGAGCCGCATCCATGATCCATTCCATGGCTTCTTTCAAACTTGCGACTGTCGGCTTGCCAGCTTTCAATTCACGTTCGGTGTCATCAACTGCACACGCCAAGACGTACAGATCGTCGTACAGCGAATCGATCTCTTGCCGGGCAACAACTAATTCGTCTTCACTCAATTTG
>JBEDJE010000294.1:0-3167 GCA_041172985.1 Actinomycetota bacterium | reverse complement strand
GGCGGCAACAAATTCGGCTGATCCCCACGAAACGTGTTCGGGTTCGTTTAATGATGTCGGCCCAACAAGTTCAAAGTCTTGTCCTTCAAGATCGACAACGCGCAGTGACTTGCCACTGACATGAGCAATGCGGTCGCCCGTCGGGGCGATACGCGGATCAAAGACCGAACCAGTGGTCGCTACTTCGCGAACTTCACGCGTGCGTAGATCGCCACAAAACAATCTTCCCGACAACGTGCACACAAATTGATGCATGCTGCGATCGGTGTTAAACGCCGTAATGCCACCGGCACCTTCGCGTAAACGTTCGCGTCGGGCTTTCTCTTCGGGCGGGAGGTCTTCTGCATCGGCGGCACCCAACAAAACCATCGGATCAGCAATGAGTGTCTCGTGACCAGATTCAACATCGAGCGACCATAACTTGTTGACCGAGTCAGATCCCGAGTCGCTACGTAAGAACAAAACATGTTTGCCGTCGGCCGACACGGCAATGTTGCGTGGTTCGCCTAACGACAGACGTTGAGTGCGCGCGTACTGCTGGGGGAATGAATCAGAAGTCATAGCGAATCATGATTCATTTCGGCATGACAAGAATTTTGGCGTGCTGTTCGGGATCGCCAAGATCTTTGAATGCCTGAGGTACGTCTTCAATGCCAACGCGTCCAGTAATGAGCGGCGACAGATCAACTTTTCCTTCGGCGATTGCGGTGAGAGCGTTGCCAAATTCGGCGGGCGAGTAGCCAAGGACAAACTGCAACGACAATTCTTTGCCGATGCCCAACATGGGATGCATGTGGTCCTCTTGCATGCATGCGCCAACGATCAGAATGCGTGCATCCTTAGGTGCCATGCGCATGGCCTGTTGAATCATTCCCGGAACTCCAACTGCTTCAAAGATCACAAGTGGCTTTTTGCCATCAATCTTGCGCCACGCTTCAATCGCCGGCACTTCGCGCGGGTCAACAACAACATCGGCACCAAGTAGTTCGGCGAGGGCACGACGACGGGGTGAAAAGTCGGCACCAATGATGGGTCCGATACCGCGCATCTTGAGTTCGGCGATGCAGGCAAGGCCAACTGGTCCAAGACCAATGATGACTGCAGCATCACCTTGAGCGATGCGACTTTTTTCAACTGCGTGTACCCCAACTGCCAAGGGTTCGGTCATGGCAGCAAGTTCGGCTGGTAAACCATTGGGCACTTTGATGCTCATCATCTCGTTGATCACTATGCGCTCGCTGTAACCGCCGGGGTACTTGTTGCTGAATCCGATGCCGTGCACGCCTTGTTCATCAAAGGTCACCGGAAAGCTGACGACGATGTCGCCTTGCTTCAAATTGTTGACACCAGGGCCGACGTCAAGTACTTCACAACAGAATTCGTGACCCATCACGGTGTCGCGATGAGGCTCGAACATGATGGGCGAGCCGGGGTTCGGTGCTTGACCTTCGGCCATCTCGGCTGACAAGCGTCGACTTTCTTCGCCGTGTACGAGCATGTGTAAGTCACTTCCGCAAATACCGCAAGCCAATACTTTGGCGAGCACTTGTCCACCACCCATGACGGGTTCGGGAATGTCGTCAACTCGCAGAGACCAATCTCGCATTATGGCAGCACGCATATGACGACTTTAGGTCATTTTGCGCCGTTAAATGTCAGTGGCTGAAGTGGGCGATGGCCTCGGTCATCACATCGAACGCCTCTTGGGCATTGACCGTCATCAACACGTCGCAGTTACCGTCCTTGACCTCACGCAGATCACGTTCGTCAATCACAGTCATGCCTCGAGTGTGCGTGCCGGTCAACTCAATAACGACATGGGCATTTTTCTGCGTGAACAAATGCGGGTGGGTCAAGATCAAAATGGCCAGCGGATCGTGTATGGCTCCGCCATCCATTCCGTAGTGACGAGTCATATACATATTGGTGAAGAACTGCATGAGGTCACCGAGCACGTTGGCCAACTGCCCAGGCATGGCCTTCACTTTGTCAATACGTTCTTGTGTCGCACGGAACTGATGAGTCACATGCAAGCCAGCCATGATGAGCGGTCCGCCGTATTTGTACACAATGTCGGCTGCTTCGGGGTCAACCCAAATATTGAACTCGGCCGATGTTGTGCGATTGCCAAACGTGCCGCCACCCATTAACGAAATGCCAGCAATGCGATCACCTAAATCGGGAGCAAGGCGTAAAGCCATGGCGATGTTGGTTAATGGTCCAGTCGGAACAAGCCACACACCTTCAGTAGCGCGACAAGTGTCGATGATGTATTCAACGGCGTTCTCGCTGTCAATCGTGCTTGTTGGTGCGGGAAGATCGGCTCCGTCAAGACCACTTTCGCCGTGCACATACGTTGCGTATTGCGGGGGAGCAACCAGTGGGCGAATCGCACCTTTATGCACGGGAACATCAAGACCCAACAGATCTTTCATCACGAGGGTGTTGTACGTGGTCGATTCAATTGGAGCGTTTCCCGACAGTGTGTCGCGCCGCAACAACAATCGCTAACGCGTCATCGTGACCCGGATCGCAATCGAGAATGATTTTGGGCTTGTCCATGATGTCCGCCTTAACGAAATAGTCGTTGATTACTTAATGAGCAGTGTGCCAGTGGCGTCGAGTCGAACTGCACGACCAACCCATTCACCTTCACACATTGCATTCACAGTGTCGGCGTCATCGCTGATACCCCACGCACGATTGCCATTGGGCAATAAGCACGGAGCAATGGCGCGTTCGGGATTACCGTCGCGGTCGTGCATGACGGTGTAGCCCTCGATGGTTGCGGGGCCTTCTGATGTTCCAATGTCAACCACGGTGCGTCGCGGCAGTGCATCAATTTGATCTTGTGGATACGCATGCTTGAAACCGTTCGTTGGCGGCGTCGTTGAGTACACACCAAACGCATGCTTGGTTGCGTAACCACCGTTGCCCCACACCAAACCTTTTTCGCCGGGACGAGCGCGCAGTTCACCAACAACAGTTGCCACTGCGTGCATCACATAGTTGTTCCATGGTCCACCAGCAAAAGACAATCCACCAGTTCGTGTGAGTTGTCGATCGGTCGACAAACCAAGTGACGCTGCACCTAATTGCACAGCTGATGGGAAGCACGAATACAAATCAACAATGTCGATGTCGTTGATTGAAGTCTCGGCCAAATC
>JBEDJE010000293.1:0-2604 GCA_041172985.1 Actinomycetota bacterium | reverse complement strand
GGCAGTCGTCGATCTTTGCCAAATGCTTTTTCGGAAACACGCACACCTGGCGGGCATTGACGACGTTTGTATTCGTTGATATCAACGAGTCGCGCAATGCGTCGAACGATGTCTTCAGGATGGCCTAGTTCAATAATCTCTGCGGCCGTGCGATCTTGTTCGACGTATAACGCCAAGATCGGATCAAGCACGTCATAAGGCGGAAGGCTCTGATCGTCGCGCTGATCGGGACGCAACTCGGCTGACGGTGGCTTTGTCAATACGGCCTCGGGGATGATCTCGCGACCGGCTCGTTGATTGACATACCGACTCAAACCAAACACATCGGTCTTCAACAGATCTTTGATGACTGCGTAGCCACCAACGGAGTCGCCATAAATCGTGAAGTAGCCAACTGCGAGTTCGCTCTTGTTGCCAGTTGTCAAAACCATCCAACCAAACTTGTTTGACAACGCCATCAAAATCTGACCACGGCATCGGCTCTGCAAGTTTTCTTCGGTGAGATCTGCAGCCTTACCTTCAAAGCTTGGTGCGAGCATCGACAAGTACGCCTCAAACACTGGCTCAATTGAAATTGTTCGACAATCAATTCCAAGTGCTTCAGCTAATGCGTACGCATCGGTCTTTGAACCATCGGATGAATAACGCGATGGCATCGCCACGCCGTGAACATGTTCGGCACCTAAAGCTTCGACGGCAACAGCAGCAACAATGGACGAGTCAATTCCGCCCGACAAACCAATCACGACATCGGTGAACTTGTTTTTGCGCACGTAATCGCGCGTACCCAGAACCAGCGCTCCATACATCTCTTCGTATCGATCGCTCAGCGGTGCGACTTCAGCAACATCTGGCTTGTCAAGATCAACTTCGACAACACTCAAACCACTGGAGAATTGCGGAGCCCGCGCGAGCAATTTTCCAGAAGCATCAAACACCATTGATGAACCATCAAAAACTAATTCGTCCTGTCCGCCAACTTGATTCACGTACACAATGGCGCATTTGTTTTCGGCAGCACGTGTGCGCAACATCTCTTCACGCTCTTGCAACTTGCCACTATGAAATGGCGAGCCATTGATATTGATGTTGAGTTGTGCACCGTCTCGCGCTTGCTGCTGCACCGGACCATCGGCACGCCAAATGTCTTCACAAATTGATACCGCGCACTTCACGCCTCCGACTTCAAAAAGATGATGTGCACCAGTGCCAGGTTCGAACGTGCGCTCTTCGTCAAACACGTCGTAGTTCGGTAACAAACGCTTGTGATACACGTTGCGGATCGCACCGTTGGCACACACGGCCGCCGCGTTATAAATCACTGGTCGACCTGAGGCGACTTGATTGCCAACTCCAGAATCCACAAAGCCAATCACTGCGACACATGGGCCAGTCAATTTCGCGAGATCTTCAACCACTGTGCGGTTATCGCGCACGAACCCTGGCTTCAACACCAAGTCTTCGGGCGGATACCCCGTCACCGAGAGTTCGCTGAATGCCACGATGTCGCACTTGGCAGTAACAGCTTGGGCATACAGGTCGGTAATGAGCGCGCGATTGCCCGCCAAGTCACCCACGGTGGGGTTCATCTGAGCCAAGCCGATGCGCAAAGTTGCCACGTCTGCGAGGCTAACCGCACCGCCAGTGTGGGCGTTCAGATGGTTTGCGGTTACCGTAACGGGTGCGGTTTGAGTTCGTTGTTGCGCCGTGATCCAAAGATGGTTCACACAGCGTTCACAATTGGGCAACGACCGAGAAATGCCCCCCTGCGAACCTTTCGCTGCCCCGTACAACTAACCCGGCATCGCCGGACCAAATCCCTGGAGGACCAAGTGGCCTATCAAGCCGAATACATCTGGATCGACGGCACCGAGCCGACACCGTTGCTCCGTTCAAAGACCAAGATCTTGGCGGACGACGTCACCGCCCCTCCAGCCTGGGGTTTCGACGGTTCGTCAACCAATCAGGCATCAGGCGACAAGTCTGACTGTGCCTTGATTCCCGTGTTCACCTGTCCCGACCCCATCCGTGGCGGCGACAATATTCTCGTTTTGTGCGAAGTCACGTCGGCAACCACCGGCAAGCCCCATGCAACCAACACTCGTGCTGCATGCGCCAAGGCCGCCAAGAAGTTCGCTGCTGACGAAATGATTTTCGGTATCGAGCAGGAATACACCATGCTTCGTCCCGATGGTCGCCCGCTCGGCTTCCCCGCCGGTGGCGGATTCCCCGAACCGCAGGGTCCGTACTACTGCGGCGTCGGCACCGGCCGCGTCATTGGTCGCGAGATCATCGAAGAGCACACGCAGGCTTGCCTCGATGCTGGTCTCATGATCGAAGGCACCAACGCCGAAGTCATGCCCGGTCAGTGGGAATTCCAGATTGGCGCCGCTGACGCCCTCACCGTGAGTGACCACATGCATGTGGCCCGCTGGTTGTTGCACCGCATCGCCGAAGATTACGACGTAGTGATCTCGTTGGCCGCCAAGCCACAAAAGGGTGACTGGAACGGAGCTGGTGCTCACACCAACTTCTCGACCAAGGCCATGCGCAACGACAAGGACATGAAGGCCATCACCGCCGCATGTAACGCCATTGGCAAGA
>JBEDJE010000292.1:0-2611 GCA_041172985.1 Actinomycetota bacterium | reverse complement strand
TCAATCTGCACGACCGGTGTGTCTTGCAAATCGTCGTGAGTGACTTCGGGTAAGAAACGAGCGGGATCGGTTTCGAGTTGTTCAAGGAAGATTCCGTCTTTGGTGATCTTGCCGAGCATTTGTCGGTCGGCCGAACACGACACCGCCATTGCAACGGGACATGAAGCACCGTGACGTGGCAAACGAATCACGCGCACGTCGTGACAGAAGTACTTACCACCGAACTGTGCACCGATGCCGGTCTCTTGTGACAATTTCAAGATGCGTTCTTCCATATCAAGATCGCGGAATGCATGACCGAGCTTGCTGCCCGCTGTTGGAAGTGAGTCGAGATAACGCGCACTAGCAAGCTTCGCTGTTTCAACTGCTTGCTCGGCTGATGTTCCACCAATAACAACCGCCAAGTGATACGGCGGGCAAGCAGCGGTTCCGAGCGACTTCATCTTTTCAAAGAGCCAAGGGAACAAAGATTTGTCATTGAGTAACGCCTTGGTTTCTTGAAAGAGGTAGCTCTTGTTGGCACTGCCGCCGCCTTTGGCCATGAACAAAAACTTGTAAGTGTCACCGTCGACTGCACTGATCTTGATCTCGGCCGGCAAGTTGTTGCCAGTGTTGACTTCGTCGTACATGGTGAGCGGAGCCATTTGGCTGTAGCGAAGATTGCTGGTGAGGTACGTGTTGTACACGCCGCGGGCAATTGCTTCTTCGTCGCCGTTGCCACTGAAAACAAATTGACCTTTCTTGCCTTTCACGATTGCGGTGCCAGTGTCTTGGCACATCGGCAAAATTCCGCTCGCTGCAATCGCCGAGTTCTTCAAAAGATCGAGCGCAACGAAACGATCGTTGTCGCTGGCTTCGGGGTCATCAAGAATGTTGCGTAGTTGTTGTAGGTGACCGGGGCGCAAGAAGTGAGCGATGTCGCGCATAGCTTCTTGGGTGATGCGAGTGATTGCTTCGGGTGAAACCTTCAGGAATGTTCCTTCAGGAGTATCAAACGTGCTGACACCTTCGGTCGTGACCAATCGGTACGGAGTGGTGTCTTTGCCTAGGGGGAAGATCTCGGTGAATTCAAACTCGGGCATGCCTTTACGCTACGCCGAATTGAGCCGACAGCCGTAAATCCTCAGCGATCTTTCATTCGTTTCGGATCGGCATTGGCGGGATCATCTGGCCACTGGTGCTTGGGATAGCGGCCCGCAATATCTTTCTTGACGTCGATCCATGATCCAGACCAAAAGCCGGGCAGATCGGCAGTGACTTGAATCGGGCGATCAGCTGGCGAAAGTAGGTGAAGTACCAAAGGCACGCGACCACCAGCAACTGTTGGGTGTGTTTTGGTACCAAACAAATCTTGAACGCGTACTCGCACGACAGGAGCAGTTCCTTCTTTGACAGCTGATGCGTAATCAATGGCTAGTGATCGACCCGAGGCCAACTCAAGAGTGTTCGGAACAAGTTCATCGATCTGCGCGCCCTCGGGCCACGGAAGTTGTGAACGCAACAACATTCCGAGGTTGAGATCTTTGATGTCGCCGATGGACGTCATGCCCGCGAGATACGGGCGCAGCCATTCGTCAGATGAGGCGATGAGAGTTTTGTCTGACCAGTCGGGCCAAGGTTCACCAATTTCTCGTCGCAAGAAAGAGATACGTGCCCGAAGTTCGCTTGTTGCACTTGTCCATGGCAATGGCGACAAGCGTTGCTGCACCAAATATTCCATGATCGCCGTGACTGTTGAATCGTTGGGCGAAGGGCGACGGGTCTCTTCAGATAAACGCATTCGGTCAAGTTTGACTGTCACCCGCTCGACAAAATCTTTGCGTTCTTTGTCCCACAGAGTGACGCGCTCTTCAACGACGTCAGTCGTGAGAACTTCGTTGATTGTTGCCTCATCGACAACGGCGCATAAACGTATGCGGGCATTCTTGCGATCGCCATCAAGATCGGCAGCGACAACAAACATTTCGTGTGCGAGTTGATCATTGGGTCGAAACCAAGCCGCCGAACCATTACGCATTTGGTACTGCCCAGGTTGCCGACGCATCGCTAAACGGTCGGGATAGGCGAGAAGCAGTACTGCGCCGGCATGATCTGAGTTCACACTGTCCCAATCGAGGCGACCACCAGTACGGCGAGCCATATCTTCGGCACGCTCACGAACCCGTTCGGTGCCACGACGGTCGGCGCGGTCGTCATACATTTCGCGCGTGATGAACTGCACTCGCAATGAAATGTCAACTGGCAAATCATCAGGTCGTCCGCGCATGACATCACGATCATCAAGTAACGCGGCAATAACGCAAGCCAAACCGTGATCGCGCTCGTGTGCAGACGTGACCATGTGCGCAAGTCGCGGATGAACTGGTGCAGTCAACATGCGGCGTCCGGTGTCGGTCAATTTCTCATCTTGGTCAAGACCGCCGAGCATTTGTAAAAGCTCAATGCCTTGTTTGTATGCGGCCTCGGGCGGGCGATCAGCAAATGAAAGTTCGGCTAACGGCGTTCCCCATGCAGCCAATTCAAGTGCAAACCCCGAGAGATCAACTTGGGTGATTTCAGGATCAAGATGTGAACGTCGAGTGGTGTGTTCGAGTTTGCTCCACAATCGATA
>JBEDJE010000291.1:0-2611 GCA_041172985.1 Actinomycetota bacterium | reverse complement strand
CGCGCTAACTCAAAGATGGGGTTCGTGGGGTCAAGAGTTTCGTCGACAGCAAAAGTTTTTGGGTCATGCGACCACGGTGGCACTTCAGCTTGCGCAACAATTTCGTCGGGAATTGCCCACGCTAAAAGTTGTTCCGCCCAACGTTGTCCTGGTTCGGTGAGCGTCACAGTTGTTGCACTCGGATGACGGCTCGGTACTACTTACTTCGCCAACACTTGTACTGGTAGTTCGCGAGGTCCGCGAATCTGGCCGACACTCCACGTCACATCGTCTTCGGTACCACCAAGAGTGAACGACGGGAAACGATCGATGAATTCTTCAATCGCAATTGTCAACTCAAGACGAGCCAAGTTTGAACCGAGGCAACGGTGAATACCGAGACCAAATGCGGAGTGACGATTTTCAGCGCGATCAATCAACACCTTGTCGGCATCTGGGAAAACCTCGGGGTCAAGGTTGGCGGCTGGGAATGGCAACAACACCCAATCATCAACCTTCATCGGGCAACCGTGGAAGTCGTGATCTTTGGCAACAAGGCGAGCCATGGTGACTGGTGCGTACACGCGCAAGAACTCTTCAACCGCAGTTGGAATGAGTGAACGATCAGCAACCAAACGAGCTAAGTCATCGGGGTTATTGGCAAGATGCCACAAGCTCGAACCGATTGCGCTCCATGTGGTGTCAATGCCAGCGATCAACAACAAGATGATTGAGCCACCGATGTGTTCGACGGACAACTTTTCGCCAAACAATTCAACGCCCATCAGATACGACGTGAGGTCATCGCGCGGATTCTCAACGTGATCTTCAATTTGCGAAACGATGTACTGAATCAAACGCTCAATTTTGACGAACCGAACTTCTGGTGCATCATCAATGCCTTCAAGAACGTCATGAACAAACTCGAGGAACAAGTCTTCGTCGCTCATCGGGAATCCAAGCATGCGTGAAATCACGTTGACCGGAATGCGCTTGGCGTAATCGGCCGCAGCATCGATTGTTTTGCCTGCTGCAACATCGGCCATCATCGAGTCAAGAAGACCACGACACAAGGTTCGGACTTCGGGTTCCCATAACTCGATCTTTTTCGGAGCGAACGGTGGCAACAAAAGTTTGCGAGCTTCAATATGAAACGGCGGGTCGCTGGTGATCGGCGGTGCTCCACCGATGGGTGCCGGATCTGGCGGAATCATTTTTTCGACGATGACCGCACGACTCGTAAAGTTTTCGGTGTCGTACGCAATTTCACGAACATACTCGTGAGTCGTTGGCAACCAAGTTCCGCCGTAACGGTCGGAGTGAGCAACGGGACACGTGCCACGAAGCTCGGCCCAGATTTCATGCGCGTTGCGGTTGTATTGCGGATCGGCGTGATCGAAGTCGGTGGCCCAATCGGTGACGGGCGTGAAATCGGCGTTCACATTTTCTGTTGATGTCATGAGGGGGTCAGGCAATCATTCAGAAATCGTGATGGCGAATTCGGGACAATTCGCAAGCGCCAAACGAGCCTTGTCTTCAAGTTCGGCCGGCACATTTCCATCGCCGATGACGACGGCGTTGCCGTAGTCATCAACATCAAACAGTTCGGGTGCTAACGCGTAGCAGCGGTTGTGACCTTGGCATTTTTCGGCGTCGACATGTATGCGCATGAGGATCACGATACTCGCTGTCTCCATAGAGTTGAATTTGTACCGTGAGCCGAAAGTCATTTCCCCTTGTGATTTTGCTCCCTCCATCGGAGGGCAAGGCCGACGGCGGGTCGGCACCCAAATGGAAGGCGACTTTGGGCGACTTTGGGAAAACACTTGGCAATTATCGCTCACAGATTGCGACTGCCCTTGAAGAACTTGGCGGCGGCGACGCCAAACTGCTGGGGGTTGGGGGCAAACATTTGGCCCACGCCCAAGAAATGAATACGTCAATTGTCGGCGCCCCGACCATGGCGGCCAACGAGCGCTACACCGGCGTGGTGTGGGACCACATGTCGCCGTCAACCATGAGCGCCAAGGTTCATGGACGGGCAGTTGAGTCGATCATTGTGTTGTCGGGCTTACTTGGCCTCGTTGGCTTTGACGATCAGATACCCGACTACAAATTGAAAATGGGTGCGTCGTTTGCACCGGTCGGAAAGTTATCAACCTGGTGGCGCGAGCCATTGTCGAAAGCCTTAAACGCGCGACTCGCTGGCCATCACGTGATTGATCTGTTGCCTAACGAACATCGCGCGGCATGGACCCCGACACCTGATGCATATGCAAGTTTGAGTTCGGTGACGTTTGTCGAGAAGTCAGGAAAAGTTGCGGGTCACGACGCTAAAGCCGCGAAAGGTTTGTTGGCGCGCCACTTACTCGAATCAACAGGCTCGCCGTTAGATGCACTTGCCTTGTGGGAGCACCCGCGCTTCACACTGACGTACTAACAATTACTTCAGTTTTTCGTTGAAGAACTCAATCACGCGTTGAACACTTGGCTCGTCGCGTTGTTCAGTCAGCACGGAGTGATCTTTCTTATTCTGCGACGGCAGCTCGATGGCAATAAACGCATCACCGATCAACTTGCGCAACGACTCAAACCGATCCCCCACCAACTTGTCGCCAGTGAAACGCAATCC
>JBEDJE010000290.1:0-4688 GCA_041172985.1 Actinomycetota bacterium | reverse complement strand
TGTGAGCCAAAGTGATGCCGACTGGTGATTCGGAGCCGGTCATCGTGCTCGCCCAACGTTCGGCCCGCTCTTGCATGTCGGGGTCGGAATGCACCGAAGATGGGGTCGGTTGATGCGGTTCATTGCTCACGACACAACAATACGTCGGGGGTGAGGCAATCAACGGGGGTATCGTGGTCGGGTAGTAGTGAGAGGTCCTGATGAGTCATTTCGTCGACGAATGCCAATTGAATGTGCGCGCCGGTAACGGCGGAGCCGGATGTGTGTCTTTCCGTCGTGAAGGCCCCGAAGCCATGGGCGGTCCGAACGGTGGCGATGGCGGTCAAGGCGGAGACGTTTGGCTGATCGCCGACCGCAACGTGGCATCGCTTCTGGCTTTTCGCGACCACCCGCACCGCATTGCTGGTGATGGCGTGCATGGCAAGGGCAAAGACCTGCATGGTCGTCGCGGAGAAACAATGGAAGTTCGCGTTCCTGAAGGAACTTTGATTCGTGACATGTACACCGATGAGGTTCTTGCCGATCTCACCAACCACGGAGATCGTTGGATCGCTGCAGGCGGTGGGCGCGGTGGGCGCGGTAATGCGCGCTTTATGGCGAACCGACGTAAAGCGCCGAACTTTGCTGAGCAAGGCGAGAAGGGCGAAGAGCGTTGGCTCAAGCTTGAACTCAAGTTGATTGCCGATGTCGCTTTAGTTGGATTTCCGAATGCGGGCAAGAGCACGCTTATCAGCGTGATTTCTGCTGCTAAGCCAAAGATCGCCGCCTATCCATTCACAACTCTTGAACCCAACTTGGGTGTCGTGCGCATTGACAACGTCACCGAATTTGTTGTTGCTGACATTCCTGGTCTGATTGAAGGTGCTGCTGAGGGCAAAGGTCTCGGTCATCAATTCTTGCGTCACGTCGAGCGCGCTCGTGTGCTGTGCATTTTGATTGACCTCGCGCCGGTTGATGACACTTCACCACAATCACAGCTCGACATTTTGCTACGCGAACTCGAGTCGTATGACCCGCAACTACTTGAACGTCCCCGGGTCATCGTCGGGACAAAAACCGATTCGGCAACTGTTGAAATGGTTGAAGAGTGGGATGGCATGCTGATTTCGGCCATAACAAACCAAGGTCTGCGCGAACTTGTAGGTCGACTTGCTTCACTTGTGCACTCGGCTCGACAAGAATTGCCAGTTCTTGAAGGTCGCGTCATCTTGAAACCAGAATCTGAAGGTTCATGGGTCGAGAAATTGGGCAATGGCGGATTTCGCGTGCATGGTCGCAAAGCAGAACGAACTGTCCACCTCAATGATGTGACAACGCCTGAAGCGATGTCGTATATCGAAGAGCGTTTGAAAAAGTTGGGTGTGCCGCGTTTGTTAGCCCGAGCCGGAGCAGTAACGGGCGATGTTGTTTGGATCGGTGATTTCTCTTTTGACTACGCACCGGAAATGTGAAGGATCGTCCGATGCGCGTCGTAGCAAAAATTGGGACATCATCACTGACTGACGATGTCGGCGTGATTGATCGCGCCATGATTGCAAATATTTGTCGCCAAATAGCTCAATTACGAGCCGATGGTCATGAAGTTGTGCTTGTCACTTCGGGTGCGGTTTCGGCCGGAGTTTCGGCACTTGGAATGAAAGAGCGTCCAAGCGACATTCGAACTCTGCAGGCATTAGCTGCTGCTGGTCAAAGCCGACTCATGGAGGTTTATAACGCCGAGTTCGCAAGTCACGGGCTTGTCGCCGCTCAAGTTTTACTGGTGCCGCACGACTTCGTTGATCGAACGCAGTACTTGCATGCTCGTGACACTCTTGAACGACTTATCGAACTGGGCTGCGTCCCGGTGGTTAATGAAAACGACGCGATTGCCAACGATGAGATTCGTTTCGGCGATAACGACCACATTTCGGCGCTGTTGTCTCATCTGCTGAAGGCCGACGTCTTGATTTTGTTGACCGATATTGAAGGCTTGTATACGTCCAATCCACGGACGGACAATTCGGCAACTCTCATCACCGATGTATATGAGGGCGACCCTTTGATGAGCGTTGATGCTGGCGAGTCCGGATCAAATCTCGTGGTCGGGAGTTCGAGCGGTGATTGCTCGGGCCAATATTGCTGATGTTCTCCAACAGATCGTGGCTGGCGCAATCGCCCAAACGTCATCAATTGGTACGACTTTTCATGGATCAGATCGCAACCTCTCGGCGCGACAACTGTGGGTTGCATTTGCGAGCGAAGTGAGCGGCCGTGTGTACATCGACGCTGGTGCGTCAAACGTTTTAGTGCTGGGCGCCGTGTCATTACTTCCCGCTGGCGTCACCCGAGTCGAGGGCGACTTTGATGCCGGTGAAACGATTGAAATCATTTCAAATGATGGCACTGCAATTGCTCGCGGTAGTGCGTTGATGTCGAGTGCTCAAGTAGCTCAATCAATTGGGCGACGATCGAATGAACTTGAGGATGGTTTCCCGCAAGTTGTTGTGCACCGCGATGCGCTCGTTCTATTGCCCCGTTGAATCAGGCGAGTTTGAGTTTCGCTGAGCGATCAAACGCTGGCTGGCTGATCGGATGCCGTTAACCTCGGGGACTCGCAAGAGCGTGAGTGCACCAAGATAAACCAAGATGCCGATGGTTGTGCCTACGGTTATTTTCAGAACGGCACCGAAGCCATCGTTGTCGCCAACTGGTTTAAGGGCGAGCCACAAGACTGCACCCATCACGGCGGCTGCGGCCAACATGCGCGCCAAACTGGCAAGAACTTCAACGACTGGGAAGGTGCGGACTTTGATCCGCAAGACATAGAGCGCGACAACTGCTCCGATGACGTACGAAATGGCGAAGGCAAGGCCGAGTCCTAGTACGCCATAAGAGCCCACGAGCGCGAAAGCCAAAATGACGTTCAAAACATTTTGGACGAGATTGATGAGAAACGGCGTGCGGGTGTCCTGGTGGGCGTAAAACCCTCGAAGTGCAAACAGATAAATTGAGTATCCGACCAGGCCAAGCGACAAGCCCGCCAATGCTCGTGACGTCGTCGTTGCTGCACTTGCCGTGAATTCGCCGTGTTGAAGAAGTGCACCAATGATTGGTCGAGACATCACTAAGAAAGCGAATGCTGCGGGGAATGTCAAGAGGCCGACGAGGCGTAAACCAAAGGCAGTGCGTTCGACAAATGCATCGCGATCACGGCGAGCGACGGCTCGGGCCATTTCAGGAATGAAAGTGGTTGCGATGCTCATCGCTAACAGACCGTGGGGAAAGTAAAAGAAAGTGGTTGCCTTGGTGAAGGCATCTTGGCCACCACTTCCGGGTTGGGCCAGATTCTTGATGACGATCACGGTGACTTGATTGGCCATGACATACCCAAATGTCCACCCAGAAAGTCGGATGAGATGTTTGACAGCAGGGTGTCGGGGTTTGAAGCGAAAGCGGAAATTGAGACCCGCCTGATGTATCGCGGGCAAAAGAATGAGAGCTTGCAATGCAATGCCACCCGTTGCGCCGAGACCGAGGAGCCAGCGAAATGATGGGCTGTTCAACACTTCGGCTAAGGGAATCCCGTCATCGGGATGATGTAACAAAATCGGGACGTACAAAAGCGTGCAGATAATAACGATGTTGGCTAATAGTGGCGACCATGCGGCAGCGAAGAAACGTCGTTGTGCGTTGAGCAACGAACCAAGAACTGCTGAGACACCGTAAAAGAAGATTTGTAACAAAAAGATTCGCGTCAAAGCAGTACCGACGGTGCGGAATTGATTGGCATCAATTCCGTCTGCGGGATTGAGAGAAAACGCTCGGAAAACCCACGGTGCAAAAAACACGGCAATCGCAGTGATGAATGTCAAGGCAACGATGGCTGTTCCGACAACGGCTTCGGCAGAATCACGATCGTCATCTTCGAGCATGCGGGTGAACATTGGGACGAGCGCTGCTGATAACACTCCGCCAAGAAGGAGTTCGTACACCGCGTTGGGGGAGTTATTGGCACCGTCGTATGCATCGGCGAGTGCGGTTTGCCCGATGATGACACCAAAGACGATCACTCGCAACATCCCGGTCAGTCGCGAGAGACCGGTACCGAGTGCAACGATGGCATTACTTCGCAACAAATTATTGCTCGTTGACGGAATTGACTGACCAAATGAAGGCGTGGGATCAACGATGATGGCATCGTCCCCTGATTGCGTCCCCTCGCTATTCATCGTTGTACAGGGTAGGGCGTGAAATAGGCGACATTGGCTCATTCGAGCGTCTGAATTCTTGAGTTTGGGTGCCAACTTGTAGGGTGAACGACATGGAACATCGTTTTTCTTCTGTTCAGCAGGTCCGTGACAGCCTGAAGGACGTCAACTATCTCGCCGATGACGGCATTGCAGGCGTCGCCTTCTTGGCTGATCGCCTGGCAAAACCAATTTTGGTTGAGGGACCTGCCGGAACAGGCAAAACCCAGTTGGCGAAAAGTGTGGCCGAAATGCTTGGTGCCCGCTTGATCCGTCTGCAGTGCTACGAGGGTCTTGATGAATCAAAGGCCTTGTACGAATGGAACTACAAGAAGCAGTTGCTGCGCATTCAGGCTGACAAAAATAGTGATTCATGGAGTGAAGTCCATGACGATATTTTCAGCCGCGAGTTCCTGTTGACTCGTCCACTTCTTGAAGCGATTAGTGCACCTGATCCCGTTG
>JBEDJE010000289.1:0-2614 GCA_041172985.1 Actinomycetota bacterium | reverse complement strand
ACGCGATCCATCGCACGAACCAGTTCGACATCGTTGGGTAAATCAGCAGCAGTCGGCCAATCGGTGAGATGCACAGAACGATCACCGGTTAGACCGGAATAAACGGTGTCTGACAGAAGCGGCAACATGGGAGCAGATACGCGACACAAAATTTCAAGAACCGTGTGCAACGTATCAATCGCGTCTTGATCGCCTTCCCAGAAACGATCGCGAGAACGGCGGATGTACCAATTTGTTAAAACATCTAAGAAGTCGCGGACGCCCGAACACGCCGAGAAAAGATCGTAGGCATCAAGGTCGTGAGTGACACGTTCAACCATCTGAGCCGACTTAGCCAAAATGTAGCGGTCCAGAATGTTTGTTGAGTCAGTGCGGAATTTCCCTGAAACACCTTCGGCATTGGCGTACAAACTCAAGAAATACCACGAGTTCCACATTGGCAAAAGAACTTGCCGAACCGTCTCGCGAATACCCGCTTCGGTCACCGAGAAATCGGACCCACGCAAGATTGCCGACGACAACAAGTACCAACGCATTGCGTCAGCGCCGTACGTGTCAAAGACAACCATCGGATCTGGATAGTTGCGCAGACTCTTAGACATTTTCTGTCCGTCATCACCAAGCACAATTCCGTGACTGACACAGGTTGAAAATGCCGGACGATCAAACAACGCCGTCGCCAGAACATGCAACGTATAGAACCACCCGCGCGTTTGACCGATGTACTCGACGATGAAGTCACCTGGATAATGCTGTTCAAACCACGTCGTATTCTCGAATGGATAATGCACTTGAGCGAATGGCATTGAACCACTCTCGAACCAGCAGTCAAGAACTTCTGGAACGCGACGCATCATTGATTTGCCGGTTGGGTCGTCCGGATTGGGGCGAACTAATTCATCAACAGCAGGACGATGGAGATCGGTGACAACAACACCGAAGTCGCGTTCTATTTCGGCGAGGCTTCCGTAGACATCAAGTCGCGGATAGGTCGGGTCGTCGCTCTTCCAGACCGGAATTGGCGATCCCCAAAATCGATTACGACTAATTGACCAGTCGCGGGCATTGGCTAACCATTTACCGAATGAACCCTCTTTCAGATGCTCGGGAACCCAAGTGATTTGTTGGTTCAATTCGAGCATGCGCTCTTTTACCGCAGTGACTTCAACAAACCACGACGAAATCGCGCGATAAACCAAGGGCTCGGCACAGCGCCAGCAATGCGGGTACGAGTGGTCGTAACTGTCGTGGCGAAGCACAACACCGTCTTGTTTGAGGTGTTTGATGACTAATGGATTCGCTTCAAACACGTGCGTTCCGGCCCAATCGGAAACGTCAGCGGTGTAACAACCATGGCTGTCCATCGGACAAATGGTTTCAATTCCGGCAGCGAGACAAGCGATTTGGTCGTCCTCACCAAAGCCAGGAGCCATGTGCACGACACCAGTTCCATCTTCAGTGGTCACGAATTCTGCGCCAAGAACCTGGAAGGCCGATGGTGTCTCAGCGAAATAATTGAAGAGTGGCGTATAGGTGCGTCCAACCAACTCAGAACCCTTCAAGGTTCCGACTCGTACAGCTTCGCCTAGTTCGCGTTCATACGAAGCCAAACGCGCTTCGGCAAGGATCAGCTTTTCACCATTCAACTCGACGACCGCGTAATCGATCTCGGGGTTAACCGCCAACGCCAAGTTTGAAGGCAATGTCCATGGCGTTGTCGTCCAAGCCAAAATCTTTTCACCCGTCGCCAACGAGAACTTCACGGTTAATGCTGGATCTTGACGATCGCGATAAACATCATCCATTCGGGTTTCGGTATTGCTCAACGGAGTTTCACAACGCCAGCAATACGCCAAGACTCGGAAGCCTTCGTAGATCAAACCCTTGTCATGCAAAGTCTTGAAAGCCCACATGACACTTTCCATATAGGGAAGGTCAAGTGTCTTGTAATCATTTTCAAAGTCAACCCAACGCGCTTGTCGGTTGACGTAGCGTTCCCATTCGTTGGTGTAGCGCAACACACTCGTGCGGCAATAGTCGTTGAACTTTTCAATACCGAATTCAGTGACTTCAGGGTGACCAGAGATGCCTAATTGTTTTTCGGCTTCAACTTCAGCGGGCAATCCGTGACAGTCCCAACCAAAACGACGATCGACGCGTTGGCCCTTCATTGTGCGGTAACGCGGAATCGCATCTTTCACGAAACCGGTCAACAAGTGTCCGTAGTGCGGCAGACCGTTGGCAAATGGTGGACCGTCATAGAAAACGAATTCATTTGAGCCATCTGAACCTGCAGAGCGCTGATTAACCGACTCTTCAAAAGTCTGGTCGGTCTTCCATCGTTCGAGAACCACTGCTTCAATAGCCGGGAATGACGGCTGAGATTCAACGGGTGGGTAGCGGCGCTCGGTCATGTTCGGTCAGTCTCAATCAGCAAATCAACGATTGACCAAGGATATCGGCACTACGCCAATGCTCTACCGAGTATCTGCAACGCAATCAGGAGGAGCATCGGCGACAAATCAAGACCACCCATGGGTGGCAATGTACGACGGATGGGCGCCAACACTGGCTCGGTCAACTTGTACAACCACATTTGCGCTGAGGCCATGGG
>JBEDJE010000288.1:0-2618 GCA_041172985.1 Actinomycetota bacterium | reverse complement strand
TTCTCCATAATGAATTGACCATTCACGATCGTGTGCCGCACGTCGTCAGCACGTGTCGAGTACACCAAGGCAGACATGGGGTCGTAGACCGGTTGGGCATGGGCGGTATCAAGGTTGACCACAATGACATCAGCCTTGGCGCCGACCTCGAGCCGACCAGTGTCTGGACGATTCATCGCGAGCGCACCTTGATATGTCGACATTTCTAAAAGTTCGTTGATCTTTAAGAATTCAACATCACCGGTGTTGGTTTTATGAATGAGCCCGGCAAATTTCATTTCTTGGAACATATCGCTGGCGTTGTGACTCGCCGGTCCATCAGTTGCCAGACCGACGGTGATACCTGCTTCACGTACTTGCCGAAGCGGCATTGTTCCTGAACCTAATTTGGCGTTACATACGGGACAGTGGCCAATCTTTGTTCCGGTTTCGGCCAACAACTTGATGTCAGTTGCATCGAGTTGCGAACAATGCCCAGCAGTGACATCTGGTCCAAGGAAACCGAGTGAATGCAACCACTGAACTGGTCGAAGACCATAAGTCTCAAGGCAGTATTCAACTTCTTGCATACCTTCAGAAAGGTGTGTATGAATCGGGACTTGTTGGGCATCGGCTACTTCGCGAACAAGTCGCCACATTTCTTCACCACATGAATAGACCGCGTGTGGTGACAGTGCGATGCGTAGAAGATCGTCGCGAGTCTTGTGATGTTGCGCGGCAAGATTGCCAAAGTTGTTGATGGTTTTCCACGAGTAGTCGGTGATTGATGCGTAGAGACCACGATCAGCGAATCCGTATCCGAGGGTTGCGCGCAGGGGAATTTCTTTGAGTGCCTCAATTTGTGGTTCAACTGCATATGCGTCGAAGTGCTCATTGAATGATGTGATACCCGACCGTGCCATTTCAACAAGTCCGCACATGCTTGCCCAGTAGAGCGTTTCTTCATCGAAGTTTTGCTTGAGCTTCCACATGGTTTGTAGCCATTCAAAGAGCAGGACATCTTCAAGGAGTCCGCGAAGCAACAAGTTTGAGGCAATGTGCGTGTGGCTGTTGCAGAATCCTGGCATGACTGCGCAGTTGCGGGCATCAATCACTTTCTTGGCAGAAGAGACGTCAATGTCCTGAGCCGTTCCGACCGCGCTGATTGAGTTGCCCGTGATCGTCACGACGCCATTATTGATGACTGGACGTCCAGCCATAGGCAACACGGTCCCATTGATGATTGCGATGTCGGTCATCACAACATTCTTACTGCTGGCGCGGCTTAACGGCGGCTTGCAGCCTCGGCGAGTTCATGTGGGCCAGATGTTGGGTAGCCCTTGAAGTTTCGAACAAATTCAGACCAAGGTGACAGCGTGGCGATGAGTAGGTCGAAATCTGCACCGATCTTTGAGATGACTGTGCGCATCTGTTCGTCGGTGTTGACTTCTACTTGCTCACGCAGATTTCGGCCGGCGTCGGTGAACGCCCCGTTGTTGATGAGCCCGCGCGACTCAAGTCGTTCGATAGCTGCTGCGTAATCATCCTCGCTCCATGCTCGCGTGCGACTGTACGACTTGAGGGGGAGTCCCCAAAAGAGTTCAGTCAGCAAACCAATTTCGGTGGCATCAAGGCCAGCAGAAATCCAGGCTGCAGTGTGGGAGTCGCCGCGGTACTCGCGCAACATGTCTCCGAAGTGCCACACCGCACCGAGGTCGGTGTCGGGAATTGATTGGCTCAGTGTTCCTGCGAAAAGTGCTCGTCCTTCGGGTCGTAAAACTTCAACAGCGCGTTCAAGAATTGGGCGAATTCTGGTGACCCCTCCTGGTTTGGCTCCGAGGATTCGTTCAAGTTGAGCGATTGCTCCATTGCGACGTGCCGCGCAAATGGTTGTGGCATCAGTGATTTGCCAACCCGCTGTAATTGCAGGGACAACGACAAGTGGATTGAAAACCGCAAACGCTGCTGCGACAACTTCGCCGGGAACTTGGCCCATCAACGAACCTCGACTGGTGAAGTAAGCGACGGTTTCGGGAAGTGCGACACCGTTCATGTCGCCGGGGCTTGGTTGAAAACCGAGGGCTACATAGTTGGTGTGACATTCGGGCGAAAAATAGACCTGTCCGATGACGGGTTCAAGCGCCCCGCCGAGTGCACGGGCCTTTATTGAGAGTTCACGTGGATCCATGGGCTTACCGTAGAACGCGATCAACATAGACTCATTACCGTGAGCGTTCAGATCGAAATATGTGAGGTAGTGGACGACGCGGTTGTGCAGGCATTCGAGATGCTGATTCCGCAACTGTCGAAATCAAACCCTCCTCCGAGTCGCTCAGAATTAGAAGTACTCGTCAAGTCCGAAGCGTCAACGTTGTTCTTGGCAAAACTTGATGGACGCATTGTCGGCTCATTGACTCTGGCGATGTTCCGAATTCCAACTGGGGTTCGTGCCTGGATTGAAGATGTCGTGGTTGACGATTCGGCTCGCGGTCATGGTGCGGGTGAAGCCCTCAACCGAGCAGCGCTTGATTTCGCAAAAGCCAACGGAGCGATCACAGTTGATTTGACGTCGCGCCCAACCCGCGAGGCTGCAAATCGTTTGTACCAGCGCATGGGTTTTAAACTTCGTGAATCAAATC
>JBEDJE010000287.1:0-2627 GCA_041172985.1 Actinomycetota bacterium | reverse complement strand
CTGGTGAATAGTCTCCCAACACCCATTGCGCCGAATGCAATGGGCTATCAAGAAATACGACTGCAAATTTTGGCGACTTCGGTGAAGAACGCACCGTTGAGAGAACGCATTGAAAAAACAAGCCAAGATATGCATGCACGATGGGAATCTGGCCTTGATTATGTTGAGTCGAAACTAGAACCTGGGTTACGAATTGATCGGCGAGTATTCACCATCATGTTGCTCGTGCAAACGATGTATTACCGAACACTGCTCGGCGATGTGGGCTTCACGGTGGATGAGTACCGTGCATTTGTTCGCGAGAAATTAGTTCTGAAAACAGACGTGTAGAGGCGAGTTATTCCTGAATAAGAAATGCGTTCTTGGGTAGGCGATCAAGGTCGCACCACCAAGCCAAGAATAACGCAAATAGTGCGCCAAAGAACAAAACCCAACGGGCACCTATCGCATCGATGATTGGTCCGGCCAATAGCCCGCCGATGGTGACAGTTCCGCCAAAAGACATGAACCACAAAGGCATCACGGTGACTCGTTCGTTGTCACGAAGGTTTTGTTGAAAGACCGTCACCATTGCATTCGCCGTCATGAAGTAAAAAAGCCCGAGAACAAAACCAACTGGGAAAGCCCATGTCACCGAATGAATATTCGCAAAGGTGGCGAGTGCTATCGCGAAGCCGACGAAGCCCCATCGGATGATGGTGGGTCGATGGATGTGCGACAAGAAAGTTCCAGTTGCTAGGGCGCCACATAATGCGCCAAAACCCCACACCGCGTACAGCCAGCGGTATGTGGAGCCCACCGGACTGATGCCGAAATTCAAACGGGCGACCGACGAGAAGAGTCCGACATAAATCAAACAGAACAACGAGAATGCCGTCATTGAAATCAACAGACGAGAGAGCACACGACGAGATTTCGCAATGTTCACCCCCGAAAGGGCGCGGCGCCATCCAGTCTCGGTTGGGGCAGAGCGAATATCGGGAATCTGCACCATGAAGAGAGAAATGATCAGGAACAGATATGTTGCCGCGTTAATGATGAAGATTTGGGAAGTGCTGACTCCCCAAATTGCAAGAAGCGCAGCGATGGCGGGACCAGCGACGCGACTTCCGTTGAGCTGTGTCGAGTTGAGACTGATTGCACCGGCTAGATCTCGTCGGTCGACCAACATCGGCACACTCGCTTGAAATGCCGGGGCATTCAATGCGTTACCAACACCGATGGCAGTTTGCGCAAGGAATAATGCCCAGATAGGACCGTCAACACTGACGATCGCCGCAAGAACAAGTGAGAAAACTAATTGCACCCATTGCATTGCCAAGAGATAACGCTGGAGGTTGTAGCGGCCAGCGATGATTCCACCAGGAATGGCGAGCAACAGCAATGGGCCGAGTTGGGCAAAAACCAAAAGACTCACAATTTTGGCCGACCCAGTGCGGTCATCGATGTAGGCCGGCAACGCCAGGTTTTGCATCCATGTGCCGATGTTCGACAACAACATGCCCGTCCACACCAACCGATAATTGCGATATGAGAAAGCCGCTCGAGCTGTACCGGCACGATGCCGGTGAGGGAGGGGTGGCAGTTGAGTGTCAGACATGGGACGCCAAGGGTGGCTTGTTGAGCCTAGTGAGAGTCGCTGTTCGGAGGGTGGAGAAATGGCAAACTAGAGATGTGACTCAGGATTCATCAACTCGACCGCTCGAAAACCTTGTTCCACCACCGGCCAATGGTGGTGCGTGTCGTTCCAATCTCGGCACCTTTTCTGAGTGCCCGTTGTGCGGTGGCAATCTGACACCCGAACACGCCCACTTCAAATGTCGCGGTTGCGGCTGGCGTGATTCGTGTTGCGACTAGTTACTTTCGTAACTTTTCAATAGTTGCGGCTACTGCGAGCACTTGGTCTTCGCGACCTGGTTTGCCAACCACTTGTAGTCCAATCGGAAGTCCGGCATTTTTCTCTGACGAGTGTTGGCCGCATGGCACCGACACGATCGGCAGAGGCGAAGCCAAATTCCAGACTGATGTCATGTCTTCTGATTGACACAAACCATTATCGGGAAGTGCCGGGCGTGACATGTTGTCAATCTTTGTCGCGGGGCCAGGCGCCTGTGACATTGTTGGGCAAATCAACACATCGTGATCGTGCAAAGGTTGAGTTGCACGATTCCAAAAATTCGTACGTTCAATTTCCATGCGCTTGGCGTCGACGGCGCTAAAGGATTCGCCAAGTTGAATCAACCAGACCACGAGTGGATCCATGATTGATTGATGTTCTTCAACTAAATGGCCGTAATAACTCGCCATGAAGATGCCCCACATTTCAAGCCACAGCGCACCATCACGAATGGTGAATTGCGGATCAACATGATGAACGGTTGCACCAAAACCTGTAAGTTGCTTCGCGGTGTCACGGACTGCGGTCGCAATTTCGGGATCAACATCCCAACAACCAAGGTCAATGGAAAGTCCGATGGAGATTCCATCAATTGATGTTGACGCTGGTCGGCTGAGCGAGGAAAGAACTGAGAACGGATCAGACAGTGACGGCCCTTGTGTTGCCAGCAAGAACTCCCACACGTCGTCGACGGTGCGAGCAAGTGGGCCGTGGTGCGACAAGGTGTCGA
>JBEDJE010000286.1:0-2655 GCA_041172985.1 Actinomycetota bacterium | reverse complement strand
TGCTCCATGAGTTCGATCTGATCGGCCACCACATCAAGAGGTTGGTCGCTCATCAGGCCGGCAATCGGCAACGGAACCTCGGCCAAAATCTTGCCCTCGTGCACGAGTACTTGTCCCCCACCAATCTTGGCCAGGTGTGCAACTGCGATGGCCATGTCGGCGGGCCCACTTTCGTCGCGAGCACCAATCACCATCACGTTATGGGCGTCATGACACACCGTTGATGCAATCGCACCGCGTGTCAATCCGAAGTTGGCGACATAACCAAGACCAATGCGGCCGGTTTTCTTGTGTCGCTCAAGAACTGCGATACGCGCGATGTCATTGTTGGGATCGTTGATATCAAGTTCAAGCGCAGTAGTACGCACAGTTCCTTGCGTGACACCAATGACTCGCGCCATACCATCGGCTGGTGCATCAACTGTTAACTCAGCGACAGTTGGATTGTGATGCAAGTGCACGCGATTACGCAATGTATCTGGGGCAGGAGTCGCTGGCACTGCACCATCGAGAATGTATCCATGGCGCGCTACCAACTTGCCTGCTTGATACACCGCGGCAGGTCGGTATTCCTTCATCGAGTCAAAGACCAGCACGTCTGCTTGATATCCAGGTCCAAGCTGACCAAGATGAAAGAAGTTGTGAAATTGCGCAGGCAGATACGAAGCCATAATGAGTGCTTCGATCTCGTCGCAACCAGCCTCAACCGCCAATCTCACACAGTGATTGATGTGGCCAATCGTGCGAATCTGATGTGGTTCACGATCGTCGGTGCACATCGCAGTGCGCGTGACGCCTGTTCGTAAAACAGTTGGCAACAATTCAACGAGGTCTTTACAAGCAGATCCGTAGCGCAAGAAGACCCACATTCCTTTTTGACGCTTTTCGTGAGCTTCATCAAGAGCAAAACATTCGTGATCAGATTCAACGCCAGCCGCTAAGTACGCGTCGAGTTGCGGACCGCGCAAACCGGGCGCATGGCCATCAACACTGCGCCAACCCGCTGCCGCGATGATTTCGCGGAAGGTCGGGTCGCCGTTAATGACAGCGGGATAGTTCATGACTTCGCCAATGCCAATTGCTTTGAATTCTGAAATCAGATGCCGAATATCTGCTGGCGAAAATGCTGCACCTGGGCTTTCGAAACTTGAAGCAGGCACACAACTTGAAGCGGCGAGTCCAAAAGTGAACGGCATCTTTTCGGCAGCTTCGGCAACTGCGCCAACACCTTCAAGCCCGGCAACGTTGGCAATTTCGTGCGGATCACACGCAACTGCAGTTGTTCCACATGGCAAGGCTCCACGGACGAACTCATCAACCCACAACTTGGTTGATTCGAGGTGCATGTGGGCATCAACGAACCCGGCGACTAATGCCGCGCCACCTACATCAACCGTTTCTTTGGCTTCACGTTTGCCCCATCCGGCCACAACACCGTCGGCAATTGCGAGGTCGGTTGCAACCCATTCGCGGGTAATTGGAGAAAGAACGCGGCCACCAGTGATGAGCAAATCAGCAGGCTCATCACCACGGGCTACGGCAAGGGCTCGAAGTGAGGCGGGGGGTCGTGACATGGCGTGAGTGTAGACACAATTTGGGGTGGTACGCAGATCACGGGTGATAACACGGCAAATTTCACACTCAAAATTCACTAACCTGACTCAAGATCATTGTGCTGCACGACCTGAAAACCCTCTGGAAAATCAAACGCTTTCGCGTTTTGCTGACGGCACGTACCTTGTCGAATATTGGCAACGGCATGTCGCCGATCGCCATGGCCTTCGGTGTGCTCTCACTGCCTGGCAGTAACGCTTCGTCACTGAGTTGGGTGACCGCGTCGCACATGGTGCCGATTGTTTTATTCTTGCTGTTGGGTGGAGTTGTCGCCGACCGTATGGGACGAGCCAGGGTCGTTGGGTATGCCGACATCATTGGCAGCTTCGTCGTAGCAACAAGTGGTGTTCTCTTCTTAACTGACCACGCCACTGTTCCGTTGCTCTGCGTAAACGCATTCATCTTCGGAACTTTGAACGCATTGTGGTGGCCTGCATTTGCAGGACTACTTCCCGAAGTGGTGCCGAGTGAAAACCTGCAGGCCGCCAATTCGTTGGTGGGACTTGGCACAAACATAGGTTTCACACTTGGTGCGACCATGGGTGCAGCCATCGTCAGCACGGTCGGACCAGGTTGGGCGATCATTGGCGATGGACTCACCTTCTTGATTGCCGGAATACTCGTGTTGCAATTGCAGTTGCCAACAAAAATGCAAACTGGTGAAATCACGAAACATCCATCGATGATTTCGCAATTGCGTCAAGGTTGGTCCGAGTTCTACTCACGTAAATGGATTGTCGTCATCGTCGTTTGTTTCGCTTTCATCAATATGTGCTTCGAAGGATTCTTAGGAGTACTTGCTCCGGTGCAAATGAAAGAAGCACTTGGTGGAGCACGCGATATGGGGCTGATGCTGTTCGCTTTTGGCGCAGGCAACATTGGCGGAGTGTTGGTTTCGTTGCGCCTCAAACCCAAACATCCATTGATTGTTGCCATGGGTGTAATGCCCATCGTTGGATTCTGGATGCTTGGTGCCGCCGTGCCATTTCACATTGGCGTATTGATGATCTTGGCCTTTGTTTCGGGCATCGCCATGGACTT
>JBEDJE010000285.1:0-4616 GCA_041172985.1 Actinomycetota bacterium | reverse complement strand
ATTATAAATAAGGGGTGGTGAATAGTTCCCCTAAATCAGTGACCGAATGTGTCAGTTGCCGAACTCTTCTCGGAGTTCGGCAACGACTTTGCGGGCCTTACCCAATTCTCTCTGGGCCATTTCACGCTTGAGTCCAAGTTCATCAGCGGCCTCAACAACTTTGTGGCCTTCAACTTCAACAAGCAAGTACACCTGCTGTTGGCGTGGTGTCATGGCTTTGAGTAACGAACCAAGAACGAGGTTGTTGACAACATCCGATTCAATGTCTTCTTTGCTAGCTAGAAACTGTTCGTGACGCGCTTTGCCCTCTTCGCCTCGCAAGACATTGTCCAGATACTGGATTGCTTTGCGGTCACGAGCGTCAACATCTTTGACGTAACGGCCTTGCGGCACTTGACGACTCATCTGTCGAATGAAATCGACCGAACGCTGACTCGCCACGACCGATGCAAGAACGTGCGGCTTGTACTTGCTCATCAATGCCGGGCGCTCAAGCAGCCAGCACGCACAATATTGTTTGAAGTCGTCAGCTTCGGCCAACCGGAAACCGGAGATCTTCTGAACCTTGCGGTCTAGAGCCAATAAAAATTCCTTGAAGTATTGGTTGATCTCTGACGGTGTCATCGTCTCACTCTTGTTCGGGGTCTCGTAGGTCATATGCGGTAGCTCCTTGTTCGGTGTGGTGTCGTCAGATACTTCAAGTTTTTTGTTGGTCGGTTTCAGGGTGGTGGCTCTCTTTCGGTCGGGGCTTCGGATGAAGCGGTTTGGGGGGTATATAACTATTGCAGGGGGCTGGGTGAAGGTTCCCTGACGACAAATATGGGCTAGCGCGTTATGCGATATCCAACTTGCGCAGGACGCGGTTGCGTGCCTCGACAAGTTGGTCAAATGAACGTCGGCTCACGGTACGTATATGAACGTGCGTGACCCGCGTAGGTGTGCGCAGAATCGTCTCGAAAGTTGTTTCGGCGCAGTCTTGAAATGGGTAACCAAAAAGGCCTGATGAAATCAGTGGCGCAGCGAGACGGTTGTCGCCGTATTCGTCGGCCATGGTCAGAATGTTTTCCCATGTGCGGACGAGAGTTTGCTCCTCGCCATTCATGGGAACTTGCTTCTTACCTTTGTGGAGAGATTCTTTGTCGACGGGACTTGTCCAGCGGGGGCCATAGGCATGAACAACGCCCGTAAAACCGCGTGATTCGCCCCGTCCGGCTGTGGTGAAAGCCACTTGTCCTGGCTTGAGCGGCAACTTGCTATTAGCTCGTTGCGGTGAGAGTTCGTCAACTCCGCACACTTCCCAAATGCGACCCGAAACTCCACCGCCGGGAGTGACTTCGGCGTTTGATGCGTTGACGAGTAAACCGCTAAATGGTGCAGCAATATCGACGAGCTCGATTTCGATACGCACACGACCAGTTGCTGGCTCGTCATCGTCGTATTCGTCAGACGTTGCCGACGATTGCTCGGGAGCAAAGTTGAGACTGACAAACTTTTGTAGTTCTCTGATGGTGTCAACGTTTGGACGTGCACCAGTTCCGTTGAGAATGAGGTCGCTGCGTAACTGCAAAGACCACGCGTCAAGAACTTCGGGCAATGTGGCGTAGTCGCTGACGATTTCGCTTGCGTGAAACGAGCGCGAAAACTCAACTGACCGGGACTGCAAGACCGGCGAGAGGTATTGCTCGTCGTTGACTTGGGTACGTCCGCCACCTAATAGATCGATGGAGGCACCCTTGGCGAGCGCGGTACGAATGTCGACAACTGTGGTGCAGTCGGCCGGGGTGAAGTAACGCTGATTGCCACGTTGAACAATCTTTGAACCGAACTCTTCGGGCAGTTCGCTGATCTTGAGACCTTTGCCGATGAGGTTGTTCGATTGGTAGTAACGAACTGTTCGCTCGGTGAGAGCCAATTCGCCCGGGAGAGCTTCATTGGCTCGGGTGACCAGTTCGTCACGGGAGAGCTTCATTGGCTCGGGTGACCAGTTCGTCAATGAGGAAGTATTTTTTCGATTTTGTACTCATCACTGGCCACCTCCGTTCGTGTTGTGTTTTTGGGACTAGGAATACTTGACAAACAAAGTGTAGCACATGACATAACCTCTCAGCCAAATATATCTACAGATTTTTGTTTGTAAATAACAAAGCACTGTTGTCATTTTCTATCGGTTGAGGTGTTTCGTTAGTTGGGCGTTCCTACTTACCATTAGGGGGTTGTGTCAAATGCCCAGCGTGTGGGCACTTTCTACGCGTGGTTTCGCGAGGGTTTTTGGGGGTTTTTCTGTTGGCTATTCAGGGGCTAGGACTGATTCTCGGAGCAATCTCCGGCATGAAATTCGTGCAAATTAAGTTCACAAGCGAGCTTGGCCAGGGGTGAGTTGACGGGCCAAACCGCAAAATCGACGTATTCGAGGCCAATCATCTCGGCCAAATTGAGGTAGGCCACGGGGACTTGGATGGGGTCGTCGTCGTCCATCGAGTCGTGGGTCATCGAGACCTGGACATACCAACCACCAAGTGGCGCATCGAGAACTTGGCGAGCGGCATTGACGACCTTCATGACCGTACGGAACTGTGATGGATCATCATCGGGAAAGAATTCGAAATCGAAAGGGTGCACTATTCCGCAGGTTTCACACGGAACTACCTGAAAATTCCGGTCAATTTGGGCGATTGCGTTCCAGCCATCGGCAACAAGTGCGTCTTGAAGATCGTCAGGTATTTCGCCGAAATGACGATCGGGACGGCCGCCAATCGTGGCGTGCCACAGACGGCGAGATCCGGTGATTCGCAGCCATTCGCCCGACACTGAGCCATCGGCGTGGGGATGGATATCAATGACAGCTTGCCCATGTTGAACACCAGTGACAGCGCTTGAGGCGGTCAAAACGGTGTCAAGAACCGACTCGGGTGTGAGATACGGATTGATCTGGAACCAAAAGGAAACCATGCTTTTTTGACTGGTATCCCAGTGCGTAAAGCTGTCGAGGTCGTCTTGGTCGTCGGGATCCATGGGCTAAAGATCCTGACATGGGGCTGCCTGAAAGATGTCTCGAAAACTGTCCCGAGAAATGTCAATACGGGGCGTACTGTGCATGGGTGCTCGCTCAGTTCACGACCGCCGATTTCAATACCCGATGCGAACTCGACCGAGAGTCGCTGAGCCCATTGCGGGGGATCACCGTGGCGCTCGTCGACACCGACCCAATCAGCGAAGTACGCGCTGTCGGAACGATTCCGTGCATTGTGGTGGGCCGTCGAGGAAGCGAGCGAGACTTAACAACCCACTGCGACGTTGTCGTTGACCACGACGACGAATTAGACGAGATTTTGACCACAATTGAGCGAGCGCCTCAAGCGGCTCTTGCCGCGGTGTTGTTGTTGCGTGGAGTCGAGAACCGCACCATTGAAGAATCTCTCATTGCCGAGTCGACGACTTACTCACTCTTGCAAGGGGGTGCCGAATTTGCTCAGTGGAAAAATCACCGGGTGAGTAAAGAACGCGACGGCTTGAGTGAGTTAGAAGTAATCAGTGAGCGAATTGACGACCACCTCGTTGTGACTCTCAATAACCCGATGCGTCGAAATGCCTATTCGTCGAAGATGAGAACGGCCCTTGCAGAAATACTGCAGATGGCTTTGATTGACGAGACCATTAAGTCCATCACGTTGCGTGGAGCAGGCTCAAATTTCTCAAGTGGTGGAGACTTAGACGAATTTGGATCCTTTTCAGATTCGGTAGTAGCGCACATTTCACGGTTGACATCAAACGTGGGTGCGAGCTTGAACCAATTACGTGAACGTCTCGGGACCAAATTACGTTGCGAAATGCACGGCGAAAATTTTGGTGCTGGTGTTGAACTACCCGCGTTTGCCGGGTGGGTCGTTGCCCACCGCGAAACTCGATTTTGTCTTCCCGAAATTGCTTTAGGTCTTGTGCCGGGTGCGGGTGGAACTGCAAGTTTGCCGCGACGACTTGGACGACAGCGAACCGCTTGGTTGGCACTCACCGGTCGAGCAATTGATGCGCAAAAGGCTTATGAATGGGGCCTCATTGATGAAATATCTTCGTGAGGGTTCACCCGAACTTCAGCAATTGCAGTGGCTTGCATCAAAGTTTGAATCTTTGTCGGGGTTGGCGATCAACCCGCAAGAAATACTGACGCAACGAGTGCGACATACAGGTTGGCAAGCGGGCCCGTCACAAAGTGTTGGTGGCTCATGCCATCTCATGATGACTTCAGATGACGAATGGGTCGCGATCAACTTGGCGCGTCCCGAAGATCATGAACTTGTGGCAATTTTACTTTCATTAGAAGTTGGCTCGGACGAAAAAATAGACATCAGCAAACTCCGCAACAATGTTCGTGCGTGCACATCGGCAAATCTCATTGAATACGCGATTGACGTTGGGCTTCCGATATCGCGTCTGAATGAAGTACCGAATGAATTCGTCAGCGATGAGCTTCCGATACGGATTGAAAAAATGAGTGAGAGTTTGAGTGCACCAAAGCCTGCGCAATTGAAAGTCGTTGACCTCTCTTCGTTGTGGGCTGGTCCACTGTGTTCTCATCTTCTACAGCAAGCTGGGTTTGCCGTGACCAAGGTTGAGTCAAC
>JBEDJE010000284.1:0-2665 GCA_041172985.1 Actinomycetota bacterium | reverse complement strand
ACGTGAGAAATGTCTTGACTGTTGAGAATGATCGTGCCTGTGGTTGGTGTCAAGAGTCCAGCGATGATGCGGAGCAAAGTTGATTTACCCGAACCAGATGGCCCGACGACTGCCGTCGTACTTCCCGTGGGAACTTGCAATGTGAAGCTGCGCAATATGTTGCGATCGCCATAGCTAAACGAAATGTTGTCAATGACAAGACTCATACGCGTGGCTTTCGATCGACGGACAAAACAATGATGGCTGTCACGATAACCAAGAGTAATGAGGCAGCCATGCCCGATGCTCTGGGTATCGCTCCTGCTTTGCCGAAAAGATCGGCGATGATGATCGGGAGAGTCTGTGATTCGCGTCGAGTAAGAAAGCTGGTGGCTCCAAACTCTCCGAGGGAAATAGCCACTGAAAAGGCAACTCCGGTGGTTATTGCTGGGCGCAACAGCGGCATCTCAACAAGGCAAAAGCGTTTCCAAGGTGAAGCTCCGAGAGTTGCTGCGGCCGAACGCAACTCTGCGGGAATCCCTTGCACAACAGGCAAGGCTGCACGTACGACGAATGGCATTGCGATTGATGCATGAACTATCGGGATAAGAAACCATGACGAGCGGAATTCAAATGGAGCAAAGTCGTAGGTGACCAAGATGGCTAGTCCGACGACTACTGGCGAAATTGCGAGGGGGAGTATTGCCAGCGAAGACCAACGACTGTTTGTTGAACCATTCTTTGTCAATGCATAAGTCGCAGCGATTCCCGTTGGAAGAGCGATACAACTTGCGATGAGTGCATACTTTCCCGAAGTTTGTAAGGCCTGCCAGATATCCAACTCAAGTCCTCGTTGGTTTTGAATTCCGAGTAGGACCTTCCAGCCACTCAACGACCAGTTCTGTCCGGAGTGAAAAGATGCAATTGATAGAGCCAAAAGTGGAGCAAGGAAGAAGATGGTGACTGCTCCAATGAATATCTTTGGAACGATGGCAAGCCTTCGTTGTGAGACGGCCGAAACACGAAAAGTCATCAGTTCAACCGAACGACTGCGCGACCAAATCAAGAAAGCGATCGTGATGAAGAGCATCTGAGCGACCGCCAAGACGGTTGCACCCGAAAGATCGCCAAGCTGCACCGCTCGTCGATAGATCTCGATATCGAGCGTTGCAAGTCCTGGTCCGCCAAGAATTGTGATGATTCCATACGACGTGAAACACATAAAGAAGGTGAGAGCCGCCGATGAATAAATCGCGCTCTTGCCAAGCGGCAAGATGACGTAACGCCAAGTTTGCAATGATGTCGCACCCAAGGTGTGGGCGCAGTTAACAAGATCCTCTTGAATAGAGTTCCAGCGCGGTCCGACAGTTCGAACAACAATAGAAATATTGAAGAAGACATGTGCCACAACAATTGCGAAGGTGCTGTGATGTAGCCATGTCGGTAAGACGGCGATGAAAGATGCTCCAACGGCGACTGTGGGAAGTACAAACGAAACAGTGATCAAGGCGATGAGGGCTTGTCGACCGCGGAATTGATAGCGCGTGAGGTACCAAGTAGCGATGAGTCCAATGAGGATGGTGAAAATTGTTGATACAAGCGCTTGCCAAACCGAAAAGACGAGCGCTTTTTGAACTGCCGAGTTCTGCCAAATGGAGATGATGTCTGAACTGCGAACAACCGTTGTTGAAAGCACGACGAGCGGAATAATCGCGGTGACGAGCACCAAGATCGCGGCCGGTATCGCCAAAAGACGATAGTTGCGTGCTGTCACTGAAGAACTATGGCTGACCATTGGTCGGTCCATGACTGTCGGTTCTTCGCAATTTCTTCCGGAGGCAACGAGAAGCTGTTCACAATCTTGGGTGCGTAATCAATGAACGATTGAGGTAACTCGACATCTTTGTTTGCTGGATAGACAAACAAACTCTCGGGTAGCAGTGCTTGGAATGTCGGACTTGTTAGATATTCGACGAGTTGCCGAGCTTGTTTGGTGAAATCGGTGCCACGTAATACGCCTGCGTATTCAACTTGTCGAAAGCAAGTTTCGGTTGCGACGCCAGTTAATGCTGGTGCGCCAGCGGGAAGTGGAGGATCAGCAAAAATCACTTCGGCTGGAGGGCTTGTTGAATAGCTGACCACGAGCGGACGATCTCCGCCGTAACGAGTGAACGATGTGTAATACGCCTCATCCCAACTGTCAACGACTTGCACATTGTTATTGACAAGCTGCTGCCAATAGTCGGGCCAACTGTCTCCGAAGGCGGCAACAGTCGCCAGGAGGAATGCCAATCCGGTTGACGAAGTCGCAGGGTTTTGGACGACCAACATGTCTTTGTACTCAGGCAAGATCAAGTCGTCAAACGTCATGGGCGGTTGAACTTGGCCAAGGGCCGCAACATCAAAGTTGACACAAACATCGCCGAAGTCAACTTCAACTGGTTCGCTGGCAAAAATCTTGCTTTCCGTTGCACGTGAAATCAATGTGTTATCGACACCCCAGATCACGTCACCTTCAGGGTTGCCAGCAGTGAGGGATGCTTTAGCGACCATTTCACCGGCGTCACCTGCAAGTGCTACCTGAACTGTGATTCCAGTTTCTTGCGTGAACTCGTCAAATGCGCCTTCTGGTGGTGTGAACGAGTTGTAGGCAATCAAGGTCAGTTCGTTAGTTGTTGAATTGTCA
>JBEDJE010000283.1:0-3317 GCA_041172985.1 Actinomycetota bacterium | reverse complement strand
AGAAGTGATCCTGATCCACCACACCAACTGCGGTCTACACAACGTTGAAGAAGACGATTTCAAACACGAGATTGAAGATGAATGCGGAATTCGCCCCTGGTGGGCTCTTGAATCATTCCGAGACCCATATAAGAGCGTCACACAAAACATGAAACGACTCTCTATGAGTCCGTTTATCAAACACAAAATGCATATTCGCGGTTTTGTGTACGACGTCGAAGATGGCCTTCTGCACGAAGCGCCTAGCGCCTAATACCCGACAGCACCACAGCCACTCGCGCGGTGCTTGAGAGCTCGGCACGAATCGACAACAGTCCGGCAACCCCGGCTGTTCCGGTTGGACTTGCATCAATTGAAGTTGTTTGTGGCGCAATACTTGACGCTTCAACAACCTGCAATTCTGAGGCAACCACAACCCTCCCACTCGTACGTTGAATCTGCGCAATGTCGGCGACCCAGTCGTACGTCTCGTCATCAAGGATTCCATCAGCCAATGAAACTGGCTCGTTTTCCCAGGCCCACATGTGCTTCGTCCAATGTTGTGCGGGGTTCGCATCTGATTGCGCGGTATTCCATGCTCGAGATAACGGCGCACAACCTTCGGTTTGCACCGCGACCAACGGTGCATTGATTCCTGCTTCGCTCAATCCAGACGCGGCAAATGCGCCGCCACCAACTTGCACAAACACTCCGTCGAGCGCTGCGATGTTCTCTTGGGCAAATTGCTGAGCCATTTCCCAGCCAATGGTTCGACCACCATCAAGACATAACGCATTTTCAGGACCCTGCACGCTGAAGGGAATTGAGCCTTTGTTGACTGCTTCGCGGAATCTTAAGACAGTCGGGTCGCCAGGAGGATCTTGGCTTTGACGAGCACAACGGTTAATACGCGCTCCGAGTGCAGTGAGTGTTTCAACAACCACGCCACCGGCCCACTCAGGAATGAAAACGTCTATTGGCCACTTCGCGGCAGCTGCCAAAGTGGACGCTGCTATTGCTGCATTGCCACACGATGAGATGGCGAGAGTTGGTCGTGACACCGAATTGGCCCAAGGCGCAATACCTAATTCTTCGGCAACGAGAAGGTGCAAAAGAATTGACATCAAATGTCGAGCCTTCTGACTTCCTCCAACATTGTGAGTTTCGTCCTTGACCCAAACACCACCCGGAGATTCAAATGACAGGTGATTGCTCAAAGCAGATTGAAACACCATCGGAGTTGTGGCGAAACCGACGCCGCCGATTTTTGCAATTTCGTCGTCAACACTTTGAACGAGCGCTATTGCTCGCTCATCGCTCATCCCACGGGCTTGAGCGAATTGCCACCACATCATGTTGCGACGGAATGCAATGAACGGATTGTGATGACTTTCTACAACATGTTGATCGTTCTCGTTGATCAACAAAACATGGTGACGATCACCTTGTTCATTAGGGCAACGCCACGGCGCAAACGTGTCAACCGAAACAGTTTCGGCACACGTTGCACACGTGAATCCAGACATACTGCGACTTCAGCCTTTGGCGACGCGGGCGTTGAAGTCGGTGATCATTTCGTCCCACACTGGCAAGTAACGGCGCAAGCCGCGCCAGAACGATTGATCTCGGCGAGCTTCGAACAATTCAAATGGTGTTCCCTGCTGTTCAACCCATGTGTAGTAGCCCAAGTTGAAAATACGGTTGCGATCGCGCTCGGTACATTCGATCATGTCTTCAGTTGTGACATGACCAAAGTGACGACCAAATACCTCTGCCGCATCAACAGCTGTCATTTCGCCATTGAATCGCTCGGCGAGAGTAGTGACACGTGAACTTGGATACAACGCTCCGCCGTCAGTTGCAACAGTGATCACAGCTTCATCGGGTCCGAGGTTGAGCAACTTCGAAGTCTTGATCGCAGCAAGCGTGTTGCAAATTGACGAGAAACCGAAGTGGGCCAGCGCATCAATGAGTTCGGCAGACAAGCCTTTTTTCTCGGCGAGGAAAGCGCGACCAGCGGGCGTATTGAACAGCACATCAAGTTCGTCAGTTGCACGGTCGCTGATTCCGCAGATGACATCGCTATTGGTGATGTTGTGGATCAGAGGAATGTGCTTGTCGCCAATTCCTTGAATGTTGTGCTCACCAAAACCATTTTCAAGCATGGTCGGACATTCGAGCGCTTCGACAGAAACAATTTTCGCGCCGTAATCGTCTTTCAAACGATCACCAGCAGCAATCGTTCCGGCCGATCCAGTGGCCGACGTGAATGCGGCGAGAGAAATATCGCGACCAGACTTCTTCATTGAGTCACGCACTGTTTCAAAGACATGACCCAATGCGCGACCCGTCACTTCGTAGTGACCAAGGTGATTAGAGAACTCACAGAACTGATTAAAGATGAAGTTCACTGGGTCTTTATCAAGTTCATTGCACGCGTCATAGATTTCTTTGACGTTGCTTTCGGTACCGACAGTCTTGATGACATCTTCGGCCGGATTCGCACACCATTCGTCGAGCCAATCAAAACGTTCTTGGCTCATACCGGCTGGCAAAATTGCGACACCACGACAACCCATGATGCGACTGATCGCCACACCACCACGCGCATAGTTTCCGGTTGAGGGCCAAATTGCGCGGTGATAGGTCGGATCGAATTGACCAGTGACAACACGCGGGGCGAGACACGAATAAGCAGCCAACACTTTGTGCGCGGTGATCATCGGAAAGCGATCACCAAAAACGACAATGATCGGGTTCGGTACGCCAGTTAATGATGACGGAAGTACAACATGGTCAGGAACGTTGACACGATTGCCTGCGAGATCGTTGTACCAATGCACGCGCCACAAGTTGCGAGCATCTGGCCCCTGCGGATTGGCATCGCCGACGATTGTCGGATCAACCGACGACGGGTTAGCCAATTGGGCAAAGGTGGGCAAAACGATGCCCTGTTCACGGAAACGGGTGACACTGTTTGCGAGGGCCTTCGGGTCAACAATTCGATCAGCGAGGCCGAACTGATTCTCGAGGGCGGCAGTTGTCTCTGAACTCACGGTGGTCGTCACCTTTACAGTTTGTCAAAGAAACTGCCCTTCGCACTGTCTTGCTGGATTTGTTCCGACTATTTTCCAAGTAACTACTTGCGTTATTCAGATATCGTGCTCAATGTGGCAACCGGACACACCAAACAACGCGTTATTGAGCATTTGCAGGTAGTTCAGTCGTCAACAGCGCCCGAAATGGCTCGATTGTGTGCGGTGACCGATGCCGCCATGCGCCAACATCTTGAACAGCTCGAGACGGAGGGGCTGGTCTGTCGCTCGATTCAACCCAGC